>CAKUMG010000409.1 GCA_934667465.1 uncultured Actinoplanes sp.
CCGCGCCGCGCAGGCTGGCGTCGTCGGCGAGGTCGACCGCGACGACGTGGAAGTCCTCGGTCCGCATCCCGACGAGGACCGTGCTCTGGGCGGCGGGCGTGCAGGCGTCGTCGTTCGGCCGGGCCGTCGCCGAGGACTACGACACCGCCGACGTGCTGCTCATCGGGCGCGAGACCTACGACAGCTTCGCCGGGGCGTGGCCGGAGCGCGAAGCCGCCGGCGGCGAGGACGCGCCCATGGCGAAGCAGCTCGGTGACCTGCGCAAGGTGGTCGTGTCGCGGCAGAAGCTCGATTTCACCTGGCGCAACTCGGAGCTGATCGACGGGGAGCTCACCGAGGCCGTCGCCGCGCTCAAGGCCGACGCCGGCGTCAGGGGCGTCCTCGTGCCCGGCTCGATCTCCGTGGTCCGGCAGCTGCTCGACGCCGGGTTGCTCGACGAGCTGCGCCTGCTCGTGCATCCGGTCGCCGCGCGCAAGGGGCGCAGGCTGTTCGACGAGGGCGACCGGCCGATCCATCTCAGGGTCACGGCGACCGAGGTGTTCACGACAGGCGTGATCCGGGTGATCTATGCGCCGGGCGAGACGCCGGGCGTGGTCGGCTACGACGAGATCCGGGAGGCCGGCCAGGTGCCCAACACCGGCCGGGTGCCCGACAGCGAGTGATGGTGGTGCTAGCACCACCATCGAGAGGCGTGTGAGCAGGCTCGTCCGGGCGCGCCGTGATTCCTAGCGTCCTTGGCATGGAAAAAGACAGGGCGCAAGTGAGAGGGATCGCGGCCCGTGCCGCGATGTGGAGCGCGCGTCACCGTGCGCTCGCGATCCTGGGTTGGGTCGCGTTCGTCATCGCCATGACCGTCCTCAGCGGCCACCTGGGCACGCTGGAGGCAGCGCCCGAGGACACCGGGCACGGGGAGTCGCGCCGGGCGGACCGGATCGTGGCCGCGGCCGGGTTCCCGGAGCGGCCGGCCGGCGAGATGGTGCTGGTGCAAGGTGACGGGCGCGAGGCAGCCGTCGCCGAGGTGCAGCGCGCGCTGCGGGAGCGGCCGGAGGTGGCGGAGGTCGACGCCCCGATCGGGTCGGCGGACGGCCGGTCGACGCTCGTGTCGTTCAGCGTGGCGGGGGACGCCGAAACGGCCGGGGACCGGATCCAGCCGGTCCTCGACACGATCGCGGCGGTGCAGGAGAAGCATCCCGGGCTGTATGTCGGCGAGGCGGGCGACGCCAGCGGCGACCGGATGATCGGTGCGGAGCTCGACGCCGGGCTCACCCGGTTGTCGATGCTGTCGATCCCGATCACGCTGGGCATCCTGCTGGTGGCGTTCGGCGCGGTGGTCGCGGCGCTGCTGCCGGTCGGGCTCGCGGTCACCGCCGTGGTCGCCGCGACGGGCCTGCTCGCCGCGGCCAGCCGGTGGGTGCCGACGGTCGACACGACCATGCACGTGATGCTGCTGATCGGGCTCGCCGTCGGCGTGGACTACTGCCTGTTCTACATCCGGCGGGAGCGCGACGAGCGGCGCCGGGGCGCCGACCCGCACCGGGCCCTGCTGATCGCGGCGCAGACGTCCGGCCGCTCGATCTGGGTCTCCGGGCTGACCGTGATCGTGGCGATGGCCGGCATGTTCCTGACCATGGACGCGACGTTCAGCAGCTTCGCCGTCGCCACCATCCTCGTCGTGGCCACCGCGGTCCTGGGCTCGCTCACCGCGCTGCCCGCGATGCTGTCGGCGCTGGGTGACCGGGTCGACGCCGTGAAGATCCCCGGGCTCTACCGCCGGCGGTCCGACGGCCGGGTGTGGTCGGCGATCCTGCGCGTCGTGCTGGCCCGCCCGCTGGTCTCCGCCCTGGTGGCGGTCGCCGCGCTGGGGGTCCTGGCCGCGCCCGCGCTCGACCTGCGGACCAAGGGCGAGAGCGTGACCGACTTCGGCCCCGGCACGCCGATCGTGCAGGCGTTCCTGCGGATCGAGGAGGCGTTCCCGGGCGAGGGCAGCCCCGCGGAGGTGGTGGTCCGGGCGGCGGACGTGACCGGCGCCGACTTCCGCACGGCGGTGGCGACGTTCGAGCGGGAGGCGGAGGCGAGCGGCCGGATGCACGGGCCGTTCGACGTGCGTACCAATCCGGCGGGCACCGTCGCGGTGGTCTCCGTGGTCCTCGCCGAGAACGGGGAGGAGGAGGCGCTGGAGGCGTTACGGGGGACGGTCGCGCCGAGCGCTTTCGCCGGGCTGCCGGGTGCCACGGTGGCGGTCACCGGCGAGACGGCGGGTGACGTGGACTTCCAGAACCGGCTGAGCGACTCGCTGCCGTGGGTCTTCGGGTTCGTCCTCGGGCTCGCGTTCGTGCTGCTGCTCGTGTCGTTCCGCTCGGTGGTGGTCGCCGCCACGGGCGTCGTCCTGAACCTGCTGTCGGTCGCCGCGGCGTACGGCATGCTGGTCTTCGTCTTCCAGGACGGGCACTTCGAGGGGCTGCTGGACTTCCAGGCCTCGGGCGGCATCACCAACTGGATGCCGCTGTTCCTCTTCACGATCCTGTTCGGCCTGTCCATGGACTATCACGTGTTCGTGCTGAGCCGCATCCGCGAGGGTCACGACCAGGGCCTGAGCACCCGGGACGCGGTCGCGCGCGGCATCGGCAGCACCGCGGGCGTCATCACCAGCGCGGCGGTCGTGATGGTGGCCGTTTTCGCGCTCTTCGCCACACTGCCCCTGCTCGCGACCAAGGAGCTCGGCATCGGCCTGGCGGCGGCGGTCCTGCTCGACGCGACCCTGATCCGCGGGGTCCTGCTCCCGGCCGTCATGGCCCTGCTCGGCGACCGCAACTGGTGGCTGCCGCGCTGGCTGCGGTGGCTGCCGCAGGTGGCGCACGACGTCGAGCCGGACGAGCCCGCGCCGGCCCCGCGCACGCGTGAGCCGGTAGGAGCTTGATAAAAAGGGCCCGCTCGCACGAGCGGGCCCTTTCACGAAGTTACTTCTTGAAGGCGTCCTTGATGGCCTCGCCGGCCTGCTTCACCTTGGAGGTGCGCTGGTCGGCCTTGCCTTCGGCCTCGAGACGCTCGTCGTCGGTGGCCTTGCCCACGCCTTCCTTGACCTTGCCGCCGAGCTCCTCGGACTTGTTGTCGATCTTGTCGTCGGCACCCATGTCTACCTCCAGGGAGAGTGGGGTTACACCCCCCGTGTACCCACCGGAGCGCTCGGCAACCGTGGTGTCAGGGACTCACCCGAGGAGAGGACCTCACCGAGCTTGTCCGCCGTCATCGGGCGCGCGAAGTGGTAGCCCTGCACCGCGCGGTAGCCCAGCGAGGAGAGCTGGGCCGCCTGCTCGGCCGTCTCGACACCCTCGGCGACCGCGTGCAGACCGAGGGCCTCGGCGAGGTGGATCACCGCGGCGGACATCGGGATGCGGTCGTCGGGCGCGGTCTGGGTGAAGGAGCGGTCGAGCTTGATCTCGTCGATGGGGCAGTCGTGCAGCATCGTCAGGGTCGAGTGGCCGGTGCCGAAATCATCGAGACTGATCCGTACGCCGAGGGCGCGCAGCCGCCGCAGGTTGGCGATCGACAGGCCCGGCTCGAGCGCCATCGTCTCGGTGATCTCCAGGACGACCCGGTCGGCGGGCAGCCGGTGCTCGGTCAGCAGCGCGCCGACCGCGCCGACGAGGCCGGGTTCGCGCAGGTCACGGGCCGAGACGTTGACGTTGAGCGCGCGCGGGGCGGCGTCGCCGTGCGCGCCGATCCACGCCGCGAACTGGGCGAACGCCGTACGCATGACCCACCGGCCGAGCGGGACGATCAGGCCGGTGCGCTCGGCGACCGGGATGAACGAGTCGGGGGCCAGGGTGCCCCGGGTCGGGTGGGCCCAGCGGATCAGCGCCTCGGTGCCGACCACGTGGCCGTCGGTGAGGTTGACGATGGGCTGGTAGAGCAGGAAGAACTGCTCGCCGGCGAGGGCGTCGCGCAGCTCGGCGCCGAGGTGGGCGTGGTGCGAGCCGGAGGTCGCCATGGCCGGGTCGTAGTGCAGGTGGGCGGTGCCGGCGAGCTTCTTGGCCGCGTACATCGCGATGTCGGCGTGCCGCAGCAGCTCGGAGGCGTCGTCGCCGGTACGGCCGTCGGCGATGCCGATGCTGGCGCGGATCGGCAGCTCGTGCCCGTCGGCGTAGACGGGCTGGCGCAGCGCATTGGTCATCCGCTCGGCGGCCAGGTCGGCGGCCTGCGGGTCGGCGTCGTCGAGCACCACCACGAACTCGTCGCCGCCGAGGCGGGCGACGGTGTCCTCGACCCGGATGCAGCCCTCGAGCCGCTGCGCGACGCCGATCAGCAGCTGGTCGCCGACCTCGTGGCCGAGGGTGTCGTTGACCTCCTTGAAGTCGTCGAGGTCGATCAGCGCCACGGCGACCGGGCGGTCGCCGCCGGCGGTCAGCGCGGCGTTCAGCCGGGTCTGGAAGCGCGCCCGGTTGGGCAGCTGGGTGAGCGCGTCGTGGGTGGCGCCGTGGTCGAGTCGCTCCAGCAGCCGGCTGTTGTCCCGGAACGCGATCAGCTGGCGGACCACCACCCGCGCCGGGAGCAGCACCGCGGCGGCCACGACGATCGTCTCGTCGGCGTCGTCGGTCACGGTCACCGAGATGAGCAGGCCGTCGACGGCGGCCACCGCCAGATAGGGCAGCGGGCTGTACGAGCGTCGGCGGACCGGTTGCACGCCGCGGCGCTTGACCGGGGCGGCCGTGGTCAGCTGCCGCACGGCGGCCCACACGGCGAACAGGAACACGACGGGGTAGCCGACCATGGCCGGGAACAGCGCCGGGTCGTGCGCCTCAGCGAGCGGGCGCAGCAGCGGGGCGGCCGCGCCGGTCAGCATGGCACCGGCGAGCAGGCGCAGCGCGACGTTGTCCACGTGCTGATGGCTGCTCAGCACGAGCTTGAACACGGCGAAGAGGGCCAGGGCGGCCATCACGGTCAGGGACAGGGCCACCACCACGCTGGTGCCCAGGCCGTCGGCGAGCTCCTGGCGGGTGGAGAAGTGCCAGACGAACACGGTCGCGCCGAGCGCCACCGTGCCGGCGTCGAGGACGACCCGGGCCACCTCGCCCGGGGTCTGCGACTTGAGCGGCAGCCGGTAGAGCGCGGCGATGATCACGGTGATGCCGGCGCCGCAGAACGTCAGCATGAGCCCGCCGTTGTGCGAGCCGCGCACGTCCGCGCTGCTCAGGACGTCGTACGCCTGCACCGCCACGGCCAGCAGGATGAAGCCGACCGTGACCGTCAGGTGCCGCCAGAAGCTGCGGGTGGGCCCGGACAGGCCGGGCGCGCGCGCCGTCCGCAGCACGGCCAGGAACGCGACGACGCCGCTCGCCACGGCGGGCACCCACAGCAGCGCGCGAGGCCCGACCGGGTGGGCCAGGTTCACGAGGAACCAGACCGCTGCGGCGCAGGCGAGGGCCGCCGAGGTGCGCAACAGCGCATCCGGGCGCGGGGGAATGCCCAACGCGTGCCTCCTGGTGTCGGGGGAATACCGCATCACCATCGGTCGCCGCGCTCCCGGCGTGAGTATTTGCGCGGAGTCCAACCGGGGTTTCGACAAACGTCACTCGGGGACGGGAGCGTGTCGGGATGAATCCCGTGCTGTTGTCGGTCGTCGTCCCGGTGTACGCGGTCGAGGGGTACCTCTATCAGTGCCTCGAGTCGATCCGGGCCGGCCTGACCGCGGAGGAGTCGGCGTCGGTCGAGGTCATCGCGGTCGACGACGCCTCGCCGGACGGCTGCGGGGAGATGCTCGACGGGTACGCCTCCCGCCACGGCGACCTGCGGGTGGTGCACCTGAGCGCCAACGTCGGTCTCGGCCTGGCGCGCAACGCGGGGCTCGCGGAGGCCCGCGGGGAGTACGTCTGGTTCGTGGACAGCGACGACTGGCTGCCCGCCGGGTCGGTGCGCGCGGTGCTCGACCGGCTGCGGGCCGACCGCCCGGACG
>CAKUMG010000410.1 GCA_934667465.1 uncultured Actinoplanes sp.
CGGGTTGGTCGGTTGCGCACGACTTTCCCATTCGGGGGTCCTTCCCCTATGGTGATCTCAGTTCGAGCGAGGTCGAGGCACAGAAGTACATGCAAAAACTTGTCGAAGTCATCAGTGGGCAGGTTCTCCCGTTCGTCGAGGAAAATGGGAGTCTTGCAGGTTACTTCGAATGGTGCAGGCGGAACAATCTTGACCACCCCAACGGCGCCGGCGATGCCCATACGCTTTACCGTCAGGCCGTCACGGCCATTGTCTTGGAGCGGCCGGACGACGCATGCCAAGCCCTTCGCGGGACTCAGCAGGCGCTCACCTGGGACCCCACCGATGATCGTGATTGGGTCCAGGATCTGTATCAGCAGGCGGGCTCACTCTGCGAACGATTCATCGCCGACCCAAGGGCTGTCCGAGAAGAGCTGCTTTCCGGGATGGATGAACAGAAGAGACGCCGGAAACTACCCCTCACCGGGGGGTGAGGCGCCGACGCGGACGGAACGCGAACACCGCGACGAGCAGCAAAGCCATCGGCAGGCCCATCAGCCAGAGCGCTGTAACGGGATCGATCCACCCTGCCGTGCGAGCGATGTCTACGAGCGCTCCGGCCGACATCGCGCCGCCGAAGGTGAGACAGAACGAAATCGCCATACGTTGGGTGGGCCACGCCGACCGGGCACTCCCCAGCACGATGGGGGTGCCGGTCAGGAGCGCCCATACCGCACCGCCGATGAGGTACGCGGCCAGCGCCAGCGCCAAGACGTTCACGATCACGCCGGCGAACCTAGCGGTGCCCGCGGCCGGTGTGAATCGGGCGGCCGGTGTGAATCGGGCGCTCGGGCGGAGGGCTCCGGCCGTTCGTCGCGAAGCCGGAGCCACGTCCGTTATCGCAGCTCAAGGTCGGTTCGCTCCTGCGATTCCCGCGGGATCAGGGGAGGGCGGCGAGCCAGGTGCGGTCTTCGGCGATGCCGCTATTGCGGGTCGGCGTCGTCGAGGAGCGCACGGGCCTGTTCGGTGCGGAGACGGCGAAGGAGCATGGGGCGAGGCTAGGGGCGCGGGGCGCCGAGGCGCTGAAGGCGGGCGGTGCCCCAGTCGCCGAGGGGGGCGAGGGCGGCGTTGAGGGAGGTGCCGTCGGGGGTCAGGGAGTATTCGACCTTGGGTGGGACCTCGCGGTAGATCTCGCGGCGGACCAGCCCGTCCTCCTCCATCTCGCGCAGGTGCTGGGTCAGCATCTTCTCGCTGACGCCGGGCAGCGCGCGCCGTAGCTCGGCGAAGCGGCGCACCCCGCTCGCGTGCAACTCCCAGAGGATCAGGGACTTCCATTTGCCGGAGACGACGTCCATCGCGGCGTCGATGCCACAGACATACGGACCTCGGCGCGCCATCGCAAACTCCTCTGCGCTTACCGGACGGTGGGTACCGCACTAATTAGTCGGTACTCCCCCACTCTACGGAAGGCGGGCACGATCGAGCCTGCCGAACGGAAGGGGATCGTCATGACCACGAACGACAGTCCGGTGACTGTGCTGGGGATGGGTGCGATGGGCAGCGCCCTCGCCGCCGCGCTCGTGAAGGCGGGGCATCCGACGACGGTGTGGAACCGTACGCCGGGCCGGGCGCCCGAGGGGACCACGGTCGCCGGGACGGCACGGGAGGCGCTGCGGGGGGCGCCGGTGGTGGTCGTGTGCCTGCTGGATCATGCGGCGGTGTGGGCGGTGCTCGATCCGCTGGGCGGGGAGCTGGCGGGGCGGGTGCTGCTCGACGTCACGACCACGACGCCCGCGCAGGCGCGTGAGCTGGCCGCGTGGGCGGCGGCAGCCGGTGCGGACTATGTGGACGGCGGGGTCATGGCGGTGCCGTCCATGATCGGCGGGGCCGGGTCGTCGGTGCTGTGCAGCGGGGCGGGTGCGGCGTTCGCCCGGTGCCGGCCGGTCGTCGAGGTGTGGGGCTCGAGCGTCTGGCTCGGGGAGGATCCGGGGCTTGCGTCGCTGAGTGATCTGGCGTTGCTCGCGGGCATGTACGTCATGTTCGCCGGGTTCCTGCACGGTGCCGCGATGGTCGCGCCGGCCGGGGTGAGTGCGGGCGAGTTCGCCGGGATGGCGGCGCCCTGGCTGCGGGCCATGACCAGCGCGTTCGAGGAGTTCGCCGCGGTGGTCGACGGCGGGGACTTCACCGTCGCCGGGCAACAGAGCCTCGACTTCTCCGACCTGGGCGACATCCTGGCGGCCGGGGCGGCGCAGGGGCTGGACAACGGCATGGTCGCCGCGGTCCAGCGCCTGATCCGCCGGCAGGTCGACGCGGGGCACGGGCACGAGGGCTTCGCCCGCATCGTGGAGAGCATCAGGCAGCCGGCGTAGCCCCCAGCGCGTCGACGATCCGCTTGTGGTGGGCGTCGAGCTCCTCGGCCGGCACGCTGTCGTCGGCGCGGGAGAAGTCGAAGTCGGCCATGCCGGAGGCGGGGAAGACGTGCACGTGGGCGTGCGGCACCTCGAACCCGGCGATGATCAGGCCCACCCGCGGGGCGTCGAAGACCCGCTTGAGCGCGCGCCCGATGGTGTGCGCCACCGTCAGCACGTGCGTCGCCAGCTCGGGCTCGAGGTCCGTCCACTCGTCGACCTCCGCCCGCGGCACGACCAGCGTGTGCCCCGCCGTGAGCGGCGCGATGGTCAGGAACGCGGCGGCCCGCTCGTCCGACCACACGATGCGGCCGGGCAGTTCCCCGTTGATGATGCGGCTGAAAATGGTGGGCACGATCTCCCTCTCGTACGCGGTTCCGGGACCCCCACGCTACCGCCGCTCCCTGCCCCGGTGGACAAGCCGCACCCGGATCGCTCGAAGTGGACCCGGGCGGCGGGGTCAGGCATCGCGGAGCTTGAGGACGTAGGTGGCCGTGAGCGCGACCGCGCGGTCCGCGTCGCCGGCGAGGGCGGTGAGCGCGCGCGTGGCCCCGGCGCCCGGGATGTCGGCGAGGGCCTGGGTGAGCCGCTGGCGGGCGGCCGGGTCGTCGGTGCCGATGGTGAGACACGCGACCAGGTCGGTGGTGATGGTGGCGGCCCGGGCCGGGGTGGCGGCGAGGGCGCTGAGGGTGTCGGCGGCGTCGGCGTCGCGGGTGTTGGTGACGATCATGTCGAGGAGGGCGCGGGTGACGCCCAGCTCGCCCCGGTTGCCCAGGGCCAGGACGGCGGCGGTGCGGACCTCGGTGTCGGGGTCGCCGCAGACCTCGCGGAGCAGGGAGTCCGCCGCGGCGCCGGGGATCGCGGCGACGGCCCGGACGGCGCGGCGGCGCACCTCGGGGTCGCCGGCGCTGAGGCCCTCGGCCAGGCGGGGCAGGCCACCGTCGCCGGTGCGGGCCAGGGCCCAGCGGAGGGCCCCGGCGACGTGGGTGTCCGGCTCGTGCAGCGCCGCCTCGGCGAGCGCCTCCGCGGGGACCTTCTCGGCCGCGGACAGGGCCGCGGTCTGGCGCTCGCCGGCGTCGTCGGAGCCCAGGGCCCGCAGGAGCGCGACGACCTCGAGCACGTCCTCCCAGCGGCCCGGCCCGGCGCCGTCGATGCGCCGGAGCCGGGTGAGCAGCTCCGATTCGGCGGCGATGCGGTCCTGCGTCTGGCGGATCAGGTCACCGACGAGCTCCGCAGGCTGGAAGCCGGGGTCGTCGAGCGCGCGCCCCACCTCGCGCAGCGACAGCCCCAGCGAGCGCAGGCTCTCGATGTGGAAGATGCGGCGGATGTCCTCGACGGAATACTCCCGGTAGCCGGTGCCGCGGCGCCCCGTCGGCCGCAGCAGCCCCAGCGACTCGTAGTGCCGCAGCATCCGGGCGCTCACCCCGGACCGCCGCGCCACCTCACCGATCAGCACGGCCTCATTCTCCCCCAGCCGAGCCGACAGCCCCGACGACAGTCACACCGGCAGCCGCATCGAGAGCCTGCGGTCGCCCGGCGCCGGGCCCGAGGGCCACGATCCGCTCCGCCTGCGCGACGGCGAGCTCGAATCCCCCGTCCGGGTCGCTCCACAGCCGCTCCGTGGCGATCGCATGCTCCCGCACGCCGGGGTCGGTATCCCCCGCCGCGACGCGCAGCACCGACGACGCCGGCTCGCCGAGCGCGATCAGCGCCTGGCTCAGGCTCAGCCGCGTCGAGACCCCGCCCCGCCCGAGCTGCGTCGCCAGCACCGCGGCCAGCCCGGCCTCCGAACCGGCGGGCACCAGCGCCGCCGCCGTCCGCCAGGCGGCGCGCGCCACCTCGTCGTCCGGGTCGGTCAGGTGCGCCCGGGTGATCGCCGGCCACGCCGACCCGTCCCCGATCTTGGACAGCGTGTGCAGCGCCTGGCTGCGCGCCTGCGCACTCTCAGCGCTCAGCTCCGCGACGAGCCGGGGAACCGTCAGCGCCGCCGGATGGCGGGTGAGAGCCCAGGTCAGCATGTCGCGCACGAAGAAGTCCGGCTCGACGGCACATCGCTCGATGAGCCCGTCGACGAAGCCCGGGTCCGGGCGGGTGCCGGCCGCGAGCGCCGCCTGCAACCGCACCGACTCGCTGCCGTGCCCCAGCGCCCGCCGGAATGCCGTGATCATCGGAACCACCTCCGCGACCCAGTGAAGACCTTGCCACCGTGTCAAGGTCAAGCCCGGAGAAGGCCGAGCCCCGAGACCACCGGGCGGTACGCGGGTAAGAAAGACCCCACGCACCGCCCGCCCCCGATGATGGTGCCGGCCTGAACCCAGGCTGACCGACCCCGCCACAACCCCGCTACGGCCCACGGTCAACCACGAACAAGGCCCATTTGTTCGCCCAGCTCAGAGCTTTGTTCGAGAGTCAGACCCGCACGAGCACCTTGCCCACCCCACCCTCCCCGCGCAGCATCGCGAGGAAGACCTCCGGCGTGTTCTCCAGCCCGTCATGGATCGTCTCGCGGTACTTGAGGGTCCCGTCGGCCACCCAAGGCGCGACCTCGGCCAGGAACTGCGGCCGCAGATCCTGGTGGTCGCCGACGAGCATGCCGCGCACGGTGAGACGCTTGCCGATGAGGACGGCCAGGTTGCGCGGCGCCGGCACGGGTGCCGTGGCGTTGTAGACGCTGATCATGCCGCAGACGCACACCCGCCCATGGACCCGCAGGCTGCTCAGGGCAGCTTCCAGGTGGTCACCGCCGACGTTGTCGAAGTAGACGTCGATGCCGTCGGGAGCGGCGGCGCGCAGCAGGTCGCGCACGGCGCCGTCGTGGTGGTCGAAGGCCGCGTCGACGCCCAGCTCGTCGCGCAGGTAGGCCACCTTCGCGGCCGAGCCGGCGCTGCCGATGACCCGGCCCGCGCCGCGCAGCCGGGCCAGCTGCACGACGACCTGGCCGACCGAGCCCGCCGCGCTGGAGACGTACACCGTGTCGCCGGGCTGGAACTCGGCGGTGCGCAGCAGCCCCGCGTACGCGGTCAGGCCGGTCATGCCCAGCACACCCAGGTAGGCGCCGAGCGGGGCGGCACCGGGATCGATCGTCGCCGCCGAGCGCGCCTCGACCAGGGCGTGGGAGCGCCAGCCGAGCCCGTGCAGCACGTGATCGCCGGCCGCGAAGCCGTCCGCGGCGGAGGAGACGACCACGCCGATCGCGCCGCCCTCGAGGGGCCGGTCGATCTCGTAGGGGGCCACGTACGACTTGGCGTCGCTCATCCGGCCGCGCATGTACGGGTCGACGCTGATCAGCTCGTTGCGCACGAGCAGCTGCCCGGGTCCCGGGTCGGGCAGCTCGGTCTTGACCACGGCGAAGTTGTCGGCCGCCGGGAAGCCGTGCGGACGGGACGCGAGGCGGATCTCCGTACTGGCAGTCGTCATCCGCCCACCCTAAGTGGGTCAATGGTTCCGAAGCAGCCCCCGGAAACGGATGTAACGGCCAGAATCGTGATCATGGCGCACTGGCTGTTGCAGACGAATCCGCGGAACGAGCAGGCGGCCGTGAATACGCCCGCGACCTGGGCGG
>CAKUMG010000411.1 GCA_934667465.1 uncultured Actinoplanes sp.
GGCGATCACGGCCCACACCTCGTCGGGCAGGCCCACCGGGCGCCGGGGGCGCTCGTCCAGGTGCGCGCGCAGGGCCGCGGTCCCCTCCCCCGCGTACGGGGTGCGGCCGGTGCTCAGCTCGAACAGCACGACGCCGAGCGCGTAGACGTCGGCGGCCGGCTCCGCCTCCCCGCCGCTGATCACCTCCGGGGCCATGTAGTGCGGGGTGCCGACGACCGTGTGGCCGCTCTCCGCCGGGCCGTCGATCAGCTTCGCGATGCCGAAATCGGTGAGGCGGGCGTCGCCTTCCGACAGCAGGATGTTGTCGGGCTTCACGTCGCGGTGCACCACGCCGAGGCCGTGCGCCACGCTCAGCGCCGCCGCGACCTGAGCCAGCAACCGGGCCGCCTCGGCCGGGGTGAGCGGGCCACCGCTCGTCAGCCGGTCGCGCAGGCTGCCGCCGGCCACGAAGTCCATGGCAAGGGCCGGCGAGCCGCCGACGTCGATCACCTCGCGCACGCCCACGATGTGCTCGTGCCGCACCAGGGCGTGGATCGAGCGCTCCCGGTGCAGGGGCTGCTCCTGAGCGGCGTCGTGCGGCAGCTTGACGGCCACCGGGTCGCCGGTGGCGCTGTCCAGGCCGCGCCACACCGTGCCGTTGGCACCGTGGCCGACCGGGCTGATCAGCACGTAGGCGGGGTCGTGCGGCACTCGGTTCTCCCGTTCGTGGTCACCGTCCGTCTCCGCCGGTCCCCGCCAGACCGCCGGCCGCCATTGATGGTGACCGGTGCGCGCAGGACGGGCAATGACCGTACGCCGGATTGTCCGATCGGCGCACGCAGCCCGGCCGGAGCGTCACCCCGTTCCGGGTCGATCGTTGGGCGGTGTGGCGTTCATCGCTTCGCGGCCCCGGCGGCCGTCACGGGACTAGGATCTCAGGCAGCATTCGCGCGCTCCGGGGTCGGTGCAAGTCCGAACCGGCGGTGACAGTCCGCGACCCGACCGCAGCCGGCGGCCGGTTGATCCGGTGCAATTCCGGGACCGACGGTGAAAGTCCGGAGGAGAGGCAGCGCGCGGGTGTCCGCATCCGTGCGCGGTCGTCCCCCGGCGTGCACCTTCGTGACCCGGAGGTGGCATCCGATGGACTGGCTCAACGATCTGCTCGGCGCGTTCTACGACGCCCAGTGGCAGGTCACCGACACCCAGGCGATCTACTGGCGCGAGATCGTCGGCAACGGCTTCGGCCTCGCCTCGGCCCTGTTCGGCATGCGCCGCAACGCGTGGGCGTGGCCGGTCGGCATCGTCGGCAACGTGCTGCTCTTCACCGTCTTCCTGGGCCAGGCGCTCGGCGACGGCGAGGGCACCCCGCTCTTCGGCCAGGCGTCGCGGCAGGTCTTCTTCGTCATCACCAGCGTCTACGGCTGGTGGCGCTGGCGGCAGAACCGGTCGGCGGGCGGCGAGGCCGTCGTGCCCCGCTGGGCCACCGCCCGGCAGCGCGCGGTGTTCATCCCGCTCGCGCTGGTCGCGGTCGGGGTCTGCTTCGTCATCTTCCGCGAGATCGGCGCCGGCTTCCCGGTCCCGTGGTGGTACTACCTGGCGGACTCCTGGATCTTCGTCGGCTCCATCCTGGCGACGTACGCGATGGCGCGCGGCTGGGTCGACTTCTGGCTCTGCTGGCTCGCTGTCGACCTGGTCGGCGTCCCGGAGCTGCTGCACTTCGAGTACTACCCGTCCGCGGTGCTCTACGGCGTCTACGCCGGTTTCGTCGTGTGGGGCTTCGTCGTGTGGCTGCGCATCTCCCGCACCGCCCAGGCCCAGCGCCTCGACTCCCCCACCATGGAGACGGTCGCCTGACCCGGCGCCGCTCGTTATCGCCGCGTGATCTGGTGAATTCTTCTCGTCCGGCTCGACGTGACCACAGGGGGCTCCCTAGGCTTACTCCGCACCAACACCGGGTTACGGAGGGCCGCCATGGCCGGCGCCACGGTCGATGTCGCAACCACCACGGACGGCACACTGATCATCCAGCTGCACGGCACGCTCGACGCCGACGACGCGGTGGAGTTGCGGGCCACGCTCGTGCACGCGGTCCGGCGGCTGCGGCCGCTGCGGCTGGTGCTCGATCTGCACGACGTCCAGGCGCTCGACGCGATCAACGTGGGCACGCTCGCGGCGGCCTGCCAGCTCGGTGACGACCACGGGGTGGCGGTGTTCGTCGAGGCGGCGTCACGCAAGATCGCCGAGAAGCTCACGAAGGCGGGGGTGCCGCGGCACCGCCTGCGCGAGGCGCCGCCGCTACCCCTGGCGAGCTGATCCCGGTCCCCGGTGCTTCGAATTCGTACGGGTATCGTGGGGGCATGATCGAGGACGGTGCGGGGCTCGAGCCAGCGCAGCTGGAGACGTACTTCGCGCTGATGGAGTCGGTGAGCCTGCTCCAGCACCACGTCGAGCAGCAGCTGCGCGCCGAGGGCGACGTGAGCTACGTGCAGTTCCAGCTCCTCGCCCGGCTCGCCGACGCGCAGGGCCGGTTGACCATGACCGAGCTCGCCGACGGGGTCGTCTACAGCCGCAGCGGGCTCACCTACCAGGCGGGGCTGCTCGAGAATGCGGGCCTGGTCACGCGCGGGCCCGGCGCCGACGACGAGCGGGTCACCGTGGTCACGCTGACCGACGCCGGGCGGGCGCTGCTCGCCCGGGTGCTGCCGGGTCACGTGCAGGTGGTCCGGGCGCTGCTGTTCGACCCGATCCCCGCCGCCGAGGCGCGGCGGCTGGGCGGCACCATGGCCCGCGTCCGGGATCACATGCGCGCCCAGCCACCCCGCAGCGCCACCCCCCGCAGGAAGCAGTCCCGCACGTAGCCACCCGCGCGGATACTCCCCGCAAGAAGCAGCCCCGCACGTGGCCACCCGCGCGAACACTCCCCGCAAGCGCCGGCCTCAGCGACTCCGGTCGATCACCGACGCGGCCAGGGCGCGGAGGGCCTCGCGCGCCTCCGGCACCACCGGCGCGTTGTCGAGCGCGCTCACCGCCGCGGCCGCCCGCTTCGAGATCAGGTCCTCGATCCCGTCCAGGGCGCCGGTATCCACGATGATGGCGCGCAGCTCGGCCGCATCCGCGTCGTCGAGGGCCGGGCTGCCGAACAGCTCGCGGATCCGGACGGCCTGCGCCCGGGTCGCCCGGTCGCGCGCCATCGCCACCATGACCGTCGGCTTGCCCTCGCGCAGGTCGTCGAGGACCGACTTGCCGGTCACGGCCGGGTCGCCGAAGACCCCGAGCACGTCGTCGCGCAGCTGGAACGCGTCGCCGAGCGGGTCGCCGAACGCCTGCAGCGCCGCCTGCTCGCCCGCGTCGGCGCCGGCCAGGGCGGCGCCGATCTGCAGCGGGCGGGTGACCGTGTAGCGCGCGGCCTTCATCCGGATCACCGTCAGCGCGCCCGCGACCGACCCGTCGCCGACGCCGGAGACCAGGTCGAGGTACTGGCCGGCGATGACCTCCGTACGCATGACGGTGAACAGCCGGTAGCCGCGGTGGATCTGCTCGATGGGCAGGCCCGACTCGTGGAACATGTGGTCGGCCCAGGCGGCGCAGAGGTCGCCGCAGAGCAGGGCGGCGCTGTGGCCGTACCGGGTGGGTTCGCCCTTCCAGGAGTGCCGGCTGTGCACGTCGGCGAAGTGCCGGTGCACCGTCGGCTGGCCGCGGCGCAGCGAGCTGCCGTCCATGATGTCGTCGTGGATCAGCGCGAACGCGTGGAAGAGCTCGAGCGCCGCGGCGGCCGTGACGATCGGGCGGCAGTCCTCGCCGCCCGCGCCGCGCCAGCCCCAGTAGCAGAACATCGGGCGCAGGCGCTTGCCGTCGGCGAGCACGAAGCGGCGTACGGCATCCAGGACACCGCGCGGGGTGCCGTCCGGCCAGTGTGGACGCTGCCGGTCCAGGTAGGCCACGAGAGCCGCCTCGCAGCGGCGGGCCAGGGCGTGGGCGTCGGTGCCGGCCGGGGTCTCGACGGTCCGGTCGGTCATGACGCGGTGAGCCCGGCCAGGCCGAGCAGCAGGGCCTTCACCTCGGTTGCGGCGATCGGGCCGGTGCCGTCGCGGGGCTCGGAGCAGATCAGCACCGGGCCGTCGTCGGGGTGGTCGGGCAGGCGGCCGTGCGACCCGCGGACCGCCCGGGCACCGGCGTCGAGGCCGACCACGTTCATGAGGTAGCGCATGCCGGCCTTCTTGCGCAGCAGGGCCACCCCGGCGCGGGCCTTCGCCGCCGCCGGGTTCGCGGGGTCGAAGAACAGCTCGGCCGGGTCGTAGCCGGGCTTGCGGTGGATGTCGACGAGCCGGGCGAAGTCGGGCGCGCGCGCGTCGTCGAGCCAGTAGTAGTACGTGAACCAGGAGTCCTTGCCGGCGACCAGCACGAGTTCGCCGGCGCGGGGGTGGTCGAGCCCGTGCGCCGCTTTGCCCGTACCGTCGAGAACCTGATCGACGCCCGGCAGCGCCTCGCAGAGCTTGCGCACCCGCTCGAGATCGGCGGTGTCCCGCACGTAGACGTGCGCGACCTGGTGGTCGGCGACCGCGAACGCGCGCGACACCCACGGGTCGAGGTATTCCATGCCGTCCTGGGTGTAGACCTCGAGCAGTCCCTCGGAGCGCAGCAGCCGGTTGATGTCGACGGGCCGGCTGACGTTCGTGATGCCGTACTCGGACAGGGCCACGACCGTCGCGCCGCGTCGGGCGGCCGCGTCGAGCAGGGGCGCGATCGTGGCGTCGAGCTCGGCCGCAGCCGCCGCCGCGCGGGGGTCGTCCGGCCCGTACCGCTGCAGGTCGTAGTCCAGATGCGGCAGGTAGACCAGGGTGAGGTCGGGGCTGTGGTCCGCCATGATCTGTACGGACGCCGCCGTGATCCACTGCGACGACGCGATCCCGGCGTTGGCCCCCCAGTAGCTGAACAGCGGGAACGTGCCGAGCTTGGCGGTGAGCCGGTCGTGCAGCTCCGGCGGGGACGTGTAGCAGTCCGGGTCCTTGCGCCCGTCGGCGTGGTAGACCGGCCGCGGGGTGACCGTCCAGTCCACGTCGGCGCCCATCGCGTACCACCAGCAGACGTTGGCGACCGTGTAGCCGGGATGCGCCGCCCGCGCCGCGTCCCACAGCTTCTCGCCCCCGACGAGCCGGTTGTGCTGCCGCCAGAGGAACACCTCCCCCAGCTCCCGGAAGTACCAGCCGTTGCCGACGATGCCGTGGCCGGACGGCGGTTCCCCGGTCAGGAACGTGGACTGTGCCGAGCAGGTCACCGCGGGCAGCACGGTGCCGAGCTCGGCCCGGTAGCCGGTCTCGGCGAGCCGGGACAGCCGCGGCATGTGCCGCAGCAGCCGCGGCGTGAGGCCGACGACGTCGAGCACGACGACGGGTTTCACGGCGTTCATGGCGGACTCCCTAGGCGGGTGTCAGGCCCAGCGCGGTGAGCTGGGCGCGGGCGAAGAAGAGCTCGGAGGCGAGGCCCGCGGCCAGCTCCTCCGGACCGGACGGGCGCGACGCCGGCGGCAGCACGGCCCAGGTGTAGGTCTCCACGTCGAAGTGCGCGCACCCGGCCGGGTCGTCGAGAATGGCGCGCAGGCCGTCGGCGAGGACGCCGACGGTGCTGGTGAGCGGGGGTTCCGGCGGCTGGTGCAGGGGAACGTGAAAATGCACGCGCCACGGGTCGTCGCCGGTTTTGCCGGCTTCTCCGGCGGCCAGCGCCTCGTCGAGGTCGTCGGCGGCGAAGCCGCGCGGGCTGCGCGTCTGGTGCAGGAACCGCTGCTCGACGTAGTGGGCCAGGGTCCGCCGGTGCTTGCGCGGCTCGGCGCTGGCCAGGGCGGCCGAGATCTGCGTCTTCACCACCGGCAGGCGGGCGGCGCGCAGCCGGGCCAGGGCCTCGGTGGGGTCCTCCCACGCGCATGCGAGGTGGGCGAGGTCGAGGCAGACCCCGAGCACCGACGTGTCGGC
>CAKUMG010000412.1 GCA_934667465.1 uncultured Actinoplanes sp.
GATGGGGGGGCTCGGGCGGCGGCTCCCGGCCGGGGTGGCGGCGCTGGGGCGGCGGCTCCCGGTGGGGGTGGCGGCGCTGGGCATGCTGGGGCTGCTCGCGGTGGCGGCCGGGGCGCCGCGGGCGGTGGAGCGGCCCGCGCTGAGCCGCGTCGCGTACGAGCCGGAGCCCCTGACCTCGGAGCCCGGGACGCTGGTGGCGATGGCCGGCAACATCGCGTGCGGGCGGACCACGTCGGCGTTCAACGGCGGCAAGGGTACGGCGGTCGGGTGCGCGATGGGGCGGACGTCCGACATGATCCTCGCGGCCGGGGACGCGGTGCAGGACGTGTTCGCGATCGGTGACCTGCAGTACGAGCACGGCGAGTGGGCAGACATCCAGGCGTCGTTCGACCCGACCTGGGGCCGGTTCAAGAGCAAGGTCCGCCCGGTGCCGGGCAGCCACGAGTACTCCGTCCCGGCCGCTCCGGACTACTACCGCTACTGGGGTGAGCAGGCGCATCCCGGCCGCAGGAGCAACTATGTGTTCGAAGCCGGCGGATGGACGATCTATGCGCTGAACTCCGCCTGCCCGGCCCCGGACTGCTCCCCCGGCGGCGAGATCCACGAATGGCTCAAGCGGGAGCTGCAGGGCCAGACGCCGGACCGGTGCCAGCTCGCCTACTGGCACCACCCGATCGTCTCGGTCGGCCAGTTCGGCAACAACACCACCATGCCGCCCCTGGCGCGGCTGCTGCACGACGCCGGGGTCGACGTGATCGTCAACGCGCACGACCACAACTACCAGCGGTGGGCCCGCATCACGCCGGACGCGGCGGTCGACCACGACAACGGCTACCGCAACTTCATCATCGGCTCCGGCGGAATCAACAACCATCGCTTCTACCAGCTCGACCCGGTGCGCCACGCGGGCTTCGAGACCGGCACCGACAGGCAGTTCGGTGTCATGTTCATGAAACTCCACCCCGACGGGTACGCGTGGGAGTACCGCACCCTCGGCGGAAGCTACACCGACACCGGCAAGGAGGTCTGCCGCCGCGCGCCGGGCACCCCGCCGGTGCCGGTGCCGCCTACCGCGCCGAAGCCCGCCCCCAAGGGCCTGCCGATCCCCGGCAACAAGATCAATCTTCCCCACCCGCCGACCGTCGTGCCCTCCGGAAAGGGCTCGACGCTGACCGCGGGCTGGATCGCGCCCGCCAAGCCGGGCACCGCCGGGCCGATCGATCAATACCGGATCAGCGTGTACGGCAGCGAGTCCGGCCACCCCACGGAAATCGTCCCGCTGGCACAGCGTACGGCCACGGCCGGCGAGACCAGCGTGGCCTACGACATGAGCGGGACCCTGGGCTGGCAGCTCCGGATCACCGTGGAGGCGCACAACCCCGACGGGTGGGGCAACCCGGCCGTGCTCTCCGCGGCGGTCGCCGCCCCGGCCGCACATGCCGGCCACGCCGGGCACGCCGCGGCCGTCACGGGGGTGCCCGAGGGGTGGACGGCGCTGCCACCGGACCATCCACTGCCACCGATCTCGCACCCCGGCTCGCCACGGTCGGCATCGGCCAGGGCGGGCAACGGGTCGGCCACCGTCTCGTGGCGGCCGCCGACCACCGACGGCGGGTCGCCGATGACGGGCTATTCCGTGTACGCGAACCCGGGCGGGCTCCTCGCGAACGTGGGCCCCGCCGCGACGGGCGCGGTCGTCGAACACCTGGTCAACGACACCTCGTACACGTTCCAGGTCGTCGCGGTCAACGACGTCGCCGAGTCCGCCGCCACCAACGAGACCGCGCCGGTCACCCCGACGAAGGCCGCCGCCCCGGCCGCGACGGTGCCCGGCCCGCCGCTGCAGGTCGACGCGACCGGGGGCAACGGGGCCGCCACGGTCACCTGGAGCCCACCCGCGTCCGACGGCGGCGCGCCCGTGACCGCGTACACGGTCGCATCCTCGCCGGAGGTGCACACCTCGACGGTCGACGGCACGCTGCGCTCGGCCCGGGTGGACGGGCTGCGTACGGGCGTGGCCTACCGGTTCACCGTCACGGCCAGGAACGGGATCGGCAGCTCCGCCGCCAGCGTGCCCAGCGGCGCCATCACGCTGCCGGCGCCGGTGGTGCTCCCGCCCCGCCCCGGGTCGTCCGCGCCCGCCCCGGGGGCCACCACACCCGGCACCGCTCCCGCACCGGGGGCGACCACGCCCACCGGCGGGGGCACGGTGCCGACGCACCCGCGCATCCCGGTCGCGGTCGCCGGGGACAAGTCCGCGACGGTCACCTGGGCCAAGCCGTCGTCCGACGGGGGCAGCCCGCTGACCGGCTACATCGTCCGCTCGTCGACCACGGGCGAGACGCAGTCCGTCACCGCGGACGCCACCACCGCCACGTTCGCGGGCCTGACCGCCGGGACGGAGTACCGCTTCACCGTCGTCGCCGTGAACAAGATGGGCCGGTCCGCGCAGAGCGACGAGACCCGCCCGGTGCTGCCGTTCGACCCGGACACCGCCCCGGGGCCGCCCCGCAACGTCGTCGCCGCGGCCGGGGACGGCTACGCGAAGGTCGCCTGGACGGCCCCCGCGAGCGACGGGGGCCTGCCGATCCTGACCTACCGGGTGGCGGGCCCGGACCCGGACGCGGCCGCGCAGGTCGTCGCCCCGGAGGCCCTGGAGGCGACGGTCACCGGGCTGACGAACGGCAAGCAGTACGTGTTCACGGTCGTGGCCGAGAACGAGGCCGGCCTGTCCCCGGAGTCCGCCGCCTCGGCCGCGGTCACGCCGGTCCTGGGCGCCCCGGACCCGGCCTCGCCGGTCTCGCGGGAGCCCGGGAAGCAGGACGGCGCGCGGGAGGACTCCCCGCTGGGTTCGGTGGAGGAGGCCGTCGCGTCGTGGATCGCGGAGCCGGCCGAGCACAAGCTGCCACTCGCCCTGGTCGCCACCGTCCTCTTCGGCCTGGTCGCGACCGTGCTCATCGTGTGGCGGCGCCGGGCCGGGCGTCAGGAGGAACTCGTCCGCGCCGCCCTCCTCGCCGAGCGCGACACCGTCCCGGCCGGCGTCCTCCTGCCCGGCTTCGACCCGCCCGGCTCCAACTCGTCCGGCTCCGACTCCGGCACGATCGGCTCCGGCTCCGGCTCCGACTCCGGCCCGACCGGCCTCGACTCGCCCGGGCCCGGCTCCTGAGCGGCCTCCGCTCCGACTCGGTCTGGCGGCGACAGCCCTGACGCGCCCCGGTCAGATGGCGGAGAAGCTGCACGTGGCGGAACTCGAACGTCGGGCCCACCTGCCGGAGCACCCCGCGCCGGCACGCGTCTTCGAGGAAGCCCAGGACCCCCCAGGGAAGCTCGCCCCGCAGCGCCAGGTAGCACCGGGCGATGGTGTACGACCCCCAGGCCGCATGCCCGAAGGACATGACCACGAAGATCTCCCTGCCGACGAGAGCCGCCGGTGCGGCACCCTTCGCGAGCATGCCGGTCAACGTCGGCTCGGCGCCCAGTTGCACCTGGGTCGCGATACCACTGACCAGGACCCCGGGAAGAAAAGCGGTCGGACAGGCCGCGGAACCCGTCGACCAGAACGTCCGCCGGTCCGCCACGACCGACCGCCGTCATGCGGGCTCTCGGTGACGACGCGTTCCGGCACGGCATGACGACAGGCGTGCTGGTGGCCACCGAGGAGGGCCGGGCCCTCCACCGCGCGCTGGGCTGGGAGACGCTCAGCCCGATCGCGGCCGCCTACCTGCCCGAGCCGCCGGAACCCGCACCGAAAGACGCCGCGCCCGCGTCGGTGTGCCGCAGCGTGCGCGGGGCCGGGCCGGGAGGCGTCAGAGCGTGCCCGAGTCGGGCCAGTGCGACCAGTGGGTGTTCGGCTCGCCGGCGGGCTCGTAGCGGCTGAGGTCCCCCGTGGCCAGCACCTCGGCGAGGCGGCGGTAGGTCTCGGTCTCGCTCGGCATCGCCGGGTGCAGGGCCGGCTGGTGCCACTCGTCGAGGCGGAGGATCTCGGGCAGGCCGGCCGGGAGACAGGCACGCAACTCCCCCTCGTCGGCCAGGAGCAGCTCGCGGTGCTCCGGCACCAGCTGCCGCAGCGCGATCTCCAGGTCCGCGCCCGGCGGGGCCGGCACGGTGAGGTCCTGGCCGCGAACCCGGATCGGGGCGCCGGTGTAGATCTCGGGGTCGTCGGGGTCCTCGATGTCGCCCCAGTTGTCGACCCGCCCCAGGAACTCGACGGGTCCGGCCCCGGTCAGGCAGTTGCCGAAGACGTGTAGGACATCCTGCAGGTCACCGGCCCGGGGCGAGTAGCCGACCGCTTCCACGATCAGCGCCCACCGCCCGGCGTCGCGGTAGCAGTGCAGGCGGGCGTCCACATGGTAGAAGTAGCCGTTGTCGAAGTCGGGGAACTCGAACGTCTCCGCCGCGCTGTCCCACTGCCGCATGATCTCTGCCGGATCCACCGCGACAGGCTACGCGGCGCGGCCGGCGGCAGGCGGTAGGGTCGCTCTGGTGTTCTCGCCCCAGGGACCTTCGCTGCGTGAGCTGACCGTGCAGGCGCTGTCGTCGGTCGAGCGTGGTTATGACCTGCTCGCGCCGAAGTTCGACCAGACGCCGTTCCGGACGCCGCAGGTGATCCTCGACGCCACCGCGCGGGCGCTGGCGGGGCTGAGCGTGGACGGGCCGGGGCTGGACGTGTGCTGCGGCACGGGGGCCGGGCTCGGGGTGCTCGAGGCCGTGTGCGGCGGGCGGGTCACCGGTGTGGACTTCAGTGCCGGGATGCTCGCGGAGGCCCGGGCCGCGCATCCGGGGGCCGCGCTGGTGCAGGCCGATGCGCGGGCGTTGCCGTTCGGGCATCGTGCTGTGCCCGGGCACGGGGCAGCGGCGGAGTTCGGGCTGGCGGTGACGTTCGGGGCGCTCGGGCACTTCCTGGACCGGGAGCGGCCCGCGGTGTTCGCGGGGGTGTTCCGGGCGTTGCGGCCGGGCGGGGTCTTCGCGATCCCGGTCGGGTCGCTGCCGCCGGTCACGTCGGTCTGGCATTGGGCGACGCTCGGGTTCGACGTGGCGATGCGGGTTCGCAACGCCGTGTGGCGGCCGCCGTTCGTCATGTACTACCGGACGAGCCCGGCGCTGCGGCTCCGCGACGAGCTGCGGGCCGCCGGCTTCACCGTCACGGCGGTCCCCCTGCCCGAGCTGGGCGCCTACCGGGACGGTTTGCCCCGATACCGCCTGCTGATCGCCCGCAAACCGGCACAGCACAGCGGAGGCTGAAGCCCTCGGCGGCGGGCCACGCAAGGAGAGGGCGGCTGCCCCGCGTGCCGTTCGCGCACTGTGGAGTGTCATGATCATCTCTATGTGGCACGGCGAAGCGGCCGCGGTCGAGCGCGCCCGCACCATGGCCCCGGGCCCGGAGCGCCACCGCCTCGTCGCGGCTCTGCTGACCGGCCCCCTGCGCGACGAGGCACCGGAGTGGCTGCTGCGCGCGGCGATCGGCCGGGGCCTGGTGATCGCGGGCCCCGATGTGGGCGCCGCCCGGGTCGCCCTGGCGCATCCGTCGTGCCCGCCGGGGCTGCGCAGCGTCGTCGTCCACCGGGCCACCGACGCCCAGCTCGCCGCGCTGGGCCGGCGCGGCTGCCCACCGGTGCTGCTCGAGGCGCTCATCGAGGAGCTGGATCACCGGGTCCAGCACCAGCGGACCGAGCCGGGCGCCGCCCTGACCCTGCTGCGCGACCCCGACCTGCACGAGGCCTTGTTCGCCGCGGCGCTCGAGCGGCTGCGCCGCAATCCGCCGTGGCCGGTGTCGCCCGCCACGCTGCGCCTGATGTGGGGCGGCATCCTGCGCGTCCAGTCGGCGCGGCACGCGGAGATCCGGCGCTGGGCGGAGAACACCCCGTCGGCCGGCGACGTCCGCCGCCTGCTGGCCGCGTCCCGCACCCCCTGCGGTCAGGCCGCCGGCCCGCCCTCGGAC
>CAKUMG010000413.1 GCA_934667465.1 uncultured Actinoplanes sp.
CTTCGCCGGGCAGGGCGCCGGCGGCTTCGAGGCGTAGCCCGCCGCGCGCCGGGCGAGATGCGGGCGGGTCGGCAGGCGGTTCGGTCGAGGTGCCGCTGAGTCGGCGGAGGCGGTTCGGTCGAGGTGCCGCCGGGTCAGAGGAGGGCGGCGAGGTGCGCGGTGTGCGCGAGTTCGCGGGCGCCGTCGGGTTCGCGGCCGTGGTGGGCGTGCCAGAGGGCGGCCTCGACCTTGCGGGCGACGCACCAGGCGGTGACGCGGGCCGGGTCGAGACCGAGTTCGGCGGAGAGCACGGCGATCCGGTCGCGCAGGGCCCGGCGGGGGTCCGCGGCCGCGTACGGGTCCGCGATCTGGTCGATCAGCGGCCAGCAGTCGTAGGCAGGGTCGCCGATCACCGGCTTCGGGTCGATCGCCACCCAGCCGTCGCCCGCGGAGAGGATGTTGCCCGGGTTGAGGTCGCCGTGCAGGACGACCTCGCGCGGCGCCGAGGCCGGCAGGTCGTGCAGCAGGCGGGCGCCCTCGGCGACCAGGCCCGCGTCGTAGCCGGGGCGCAGCCGGGCCATCCGCTCGGTGACCAGGTCGGCCCAGTCGCCGGCGACGTCGACCAGGGACTCGGGGGTCTCCGGGTCGTGGGTGGCCCAGGCCTCGGGGACGCCTGCCGACCACAGCTCGCGCAGCACGTCGGCGGCGATGCGCAGGGCCTTCGAGGGATCTTCCCGGTACGCGGCCAGCTGCTCGCCGGGCAGGCAGCGCTCGAGGACAAGGGCGTGGCGGCGGCGGTCGTGGCGCAGCAGCCGCACCGCGCCGTGGCCGTCCCAGAGGCGCAGGGCGGCCGGTTCGGCGTACATCTCGCGGTGCGGCCAGGCGATCTTCACGATCACGGGGGTGCCGTCGGCGAGCGTGGCGGGGGCGACCCAGCTGCACGAGCCGCCGTACAGCGGGTCGCCCAGGACCAGCCCGAAGCCGTCGCGGACCTCGTCGATGAGCGCGGGGAGCCCGGCCAGCCAGCGCCGGGCCTCGGCGTTGCGGGACAGGTCCCGGACCACCGGGAGGTCGCCGGGCACGGAGGTCACCATGGGACCGGCGCGTAGTCCTTCAGGAAGCACCCGTACAGGTCCT
Source organism: uncultured Actinoplanes sp. (assembly GCA_934667465.1). Taxonomy (GTDB): domain Bacteria; phylum Actinomycetota; class Actinomycetes; order Mycobacteriales; family Micromonosporaceae; genus Actinoplanes. The sequence continues at coordinate 1,117 of CAKUMG010000413.1, forward strand.
CGCCGCGCTCGCCGCGCACGATCGGGTCGTAGACCCGGGCCGCGCCGTCGACCAGGTCGAGCGGGGCCTTGAAGCCCTCGCCGGCCAGCCGGACCTTGGTCGGGTGCGGCCGCTCGTCGGTGACCCAGCCGGTGTCGACGCTGGTCATCAGGATGTTGTCGGCGAACATGTCCTCCGCGCTGGTGCGCGTGAGCATGTTGAGCGCGGCCTTGGCCATGTTGGTGTGCGGGTGGCCGGCGCCCTTGTAGCCGCGCTGGAAGATGCCCTCCATCGCGGAGACGTTGACCACGTAGCGGCGGGGGAAGCTGGACCGGAGCATCGCCTCGCGCAGCCGGCTGACCAGGATGAACGGCGCGGTGACGTTGCACAGCTGGACCTCGAGCAGCTCCAGCGGCCCGACCTCGTGGACCTTGTCGCTCCAGCTGTTGGTGGCGGCCAGGTCGGGCACCAGGCCACCGGCGTCGATCGCGCTGAACGCGGCGAGCGCGTCGTCGGTGATCGAGCCGCCGGTCAGTGCGAGCGCGGTGACGGCGTGCGGGGTGACCGCGGCGGCCTGCATCGTGGCGGCCAGCTCCGCCCCGGTGCTGGTGGCCTGCACGGCGCCGGACAGGTCGGGGACGGTCGCCGCCGCCACGGCCAGCGCGGTGGTGTGCGCGGACGGGCCGCCGAGATACTCCACCTCGGGGACCGGGCCGCCGGGCAGCGGCTCCGACTCCGCGGCCGCGATCGCCGAGTAGGAGCCGGGTGGGCGGCGCACGGTCTGGGCCGCGTTGTTGATCAGGATGTCGAGCGGGCCGCGGGCGGCGACGGACTCGGCCAGCGCCACCACCTGGGCGGGGTCGCGCAGGTCGAGGCCGACCACGCGGAGCCGGTGCAGCCAGTCCGCGCTGTCGGGCATGGCCGCGAAGCGGCGGACCGCGTCGTGCGGGAACCGGGTGGTGATCGTGGTGTCGGCGCCGTCGCGGAGCAGCCGGAGCGCGATGTACATCCCGATCTTGGCGCGGCCGCCGGTGAGCAGCGCGCGGCGGCCGGTCAGGTCGGTGCGGGCGTCGCGCTTGGCGTGGCTGCGCGCGGCGCACGACGGGCAGAGCTGGTGGTAGAACGCGTCGACCTCGGTGTAGCGCTGCTTGCAGATGTAGCAGCCGCGCGGCTGGCGCAGCACGCCCGCGGTCTGACCGGTGGTGTCCGTGCTCAGCGGCACGCCGGCGGTCTCGTCGTCGATGCGGCTCGGCGCGCCGGTCGCGGTGGCGGCCGTGACGGCCCGGTCGTGCGCCAGGATCGCCTCGCGCCGGTCCTTGCGGCGGCGCTCCTTGACCGTCTTGAACAGCCCGGCGGTGGCGCGGCGCACGGCGACCGCGTCGGGGTGCTCCGGATCGAGCCGCCCGGCCTCGGCGATGACCGCCACGCAGAGCGCCAGCCGCTCGGGGTCGATGCCCCCGGCGAGGGCGTCGGCGCTCCCGGCGAGGGCGTCGGCGCTCCCGGCGGGGGCGTCGGGCTGCGAGTCGGCGTGCGAAGTCGTCGCGGTCATCCTGTCCTGTCCCGGTGTGCAACTGTGCCGGGGGAGATCGTCCCGGTCCGAAACCGGATCCCGCGGCGGGAATGCGTACGGGTCCGGCGGGCCACGATATCCGTTCGCGGCCTGCCCCGGCCACCGCACCCCGTGCGACCAGCCCGTTCCGCAGCGTCAGCGCCGCGTGGGCAGCCCGTCGATGTCGTCCGGATCACCCTGCGCCGGCGACCCCGCCGACGGCAGCTCCAGCCGCCGGGTCGGCAACTCGCGCCCGGCCGAAAGCTCGAGCGGCACTTCCCGGGGCCCGGAAGAAGGCCTGGAAGAAGGCCCGGCAGGCAGCTCGAGCAGCCGGTCGGGGCCGCCGATCGCCGGCGGTCCGCCCGGGGCCTGGTCGAACACGATCCGCGCGGGCACGGCAGGAGGCGCCGACCCCGCGAACGGCAGCTCGGGCAGCGGCGCCGACCCGGCCACCGGTAACTCGGCCGCAGCCCCCGCGGGCGCCACCGCCGGCATCCCCCCGGAAGCCCGGTCCCACGCCGGCGGAATAGCGGGCGCCCGCTTGAACTCCGGCCGCAACCCCCCACCCGAGGGCTCCGGAGCAGCGTGCCGTCCCGTGGACGGGGACGTGGCGGGAGCAGGGGCGGGGGACGAGTGCTCGGCCAGCCCCGCCCGCTCCTGCAACCGCTTCAACGGCCCCGGCGCCCACCACGCCGCCCGCCCGAGCAGCGTCAGCACGGCCGGAACCAGCAGCATCCGCACCACCGTCGCGTCCAGCAGCAGCGCCACGATCATCCCGACGCCGATGAACCGCATCGTCGTGACCGACGACAGCGCGAACGCCCCTGTCACCACGATGAGCAGCAGCGCCGCCGCGCTGATCACCCGCCCGGTCCGGCTCAGCCCGGTCGTGATCGCCTCGGCCGTGGACGCGCCGTGCGCCCGCGCCTCGACCATCCGGGAGAGCAGGAACACCTCGTAGTCGGTGGAGAGCCCGAACACGACCGCCGCCATCAGCACCACGATGCCGACCTCGGGCGGTGCCGGGGTGACGTTCAGCAGGCCGGCGCCGTGGCCGTCCTGGAAGATCCAGACGAGGACGCCGAACGTCGCGCACAGGCACAGCGCGCTCATCAGGACCGCCTTGACCGGCAGCAGGATCGAGCCGAAGGCCAGGAACATCAGCAGCAGCGTGGCACCCACGAGCAGGCCGATCATCGCGGGGAGCCGGTCCGCGGTCGCCGCGAGGCTGTCCAGGTTGCGGGCGGTCGCGCCGCCGACGAGCAGCTCGGTGCCGCTGGGCGGGCGCATGTCGCGGATCTCGCGGACGACGTCGCGGTTGTCCTCGCTGTACGGGTCGGTGTCCTCCAGCGCGGCCGTGAACGAGACCACGGTGCCACCCGCGCCGGACGGGGCGACAGCGGTCACGCCGTGCATGCCGTTGATCCGGTCGGTGAACGCCGCGACGGCGTCCGCGGGCGGCGGGGTGCCGAACGTGCCGCGCAGCACGATCTGCACGCCGGCGCTGCTCAGGGCCGGGTAGTCGGTCTTGAGCGTCTCGACGGCCACCCGGGCGGGGTCGCCGGCGGGCAGCACCCGCTCGTCCTGCTCGGCGAACTCCACGCCGCGGACGGGCGCGGCGAGCAGCAGCAGGCCCGCCAGGATGGGCAGCGTCACGAGCACCGGATGCTTGAGCACCACCGTGGCCAGGCGCGTCCACCCCGCGCCGGCCGGCTTGCGATTCTTGCGCCGCGGGAGCCGTACGGGCAGCTTGTCGACCTTGTGACCCAGCACGGCCAGCAACGCGGGCAGCAGGGTGAGTGACAGCAGCGCCGCGAGCCCGACCGCCGCCAGGCCGCCGTAGGCGAGGGACTTGAGGAAGCCCTGCGGGAAGAAGAGCAGCCCGGCCAGGGCGGTCATGAGCAACGTCGCGGAGAAGACGACCGTACGCCCGGCGGTGGCGACCGTGCGCATCACCGCGGACCCCGGCTCCTGCCCGTCGGCGAGCTCTTCGCGGAACCGGCCCACCATGAACAGCCCGTAGTCGATCGCCATGCCCAGCCCGAGCAGGCTCGCGACGTTGACCGCGAACGAATTGACCTCGTGCGTGTACGAGATCGCGTGCAGCACGCCCAGCGAACCGAGCACCGCGGCGCCGCCGACGAGGACCGGCAGCGACGCGGCCACCAGCGAGCCGAAGATGAACAGCAGCAGCACCAGCACGATCGGCAGCGACACCGCCTCGGCGAACGCGAGATCGTCGGTCGACCGGCCCGCCGACGCGTCGGCCAGCGGGGCACCACCCGCGAGCTGCACCTCCGCGCCGGGGACTGCCATCCGGTCGCTGATCTGCCGGTACGCCTCGAGCTTGGCGCCCTCGTCCTCGCCGGCGAGGGTCAGCACCATGACGGCGCTCTGCCGGTCGGCGGCGGCGTACTGCGGCGTCTTGTCCGGCCAGTAGCCCGCGGACGCCGTGACCGCCGCGGACGGCAGCGCGCCGACGGTGGCCGCGATCCGCTGGCTCAGCCCCGGGTCGTCGATCCCGCCGGCCCCGGCCGGCCGGTAGACCGCCACGACGTCGCCGCCCTGCGCCGCCACCTGCTCCGCGACCACCTCGGCGGCGCGGCTCGATTCGCTGCCCGGGTCGCCGTAGCCACCCTCGGAGAGCCTGTCGAAGACGCCGAGGCCCCAGCCGCCGGCGGCGACGACCGCGACGAGCGCGACCGCCAGCACCGATCGGCGGAACCGGGCCACCCATGATCCCCACCCGGCGAACACTGTTCCCCTTCCCTCGGAGACCCCACCCCTGGGTCTCCGTCCGTGCCTTGCCACTTGCCCGCCGGATCAGCGCAGAGTCGCCGCCTCCAGGGCCACGCCGCCGCAGTCGCCGCCGAACGACTCGTCGGTGATCCAGGTCAGCGCGACCCGCCCGGCCTTCGGCGCGCGGTAGGTGACCACGAGCGCCGTCGTCCCGAGCGACGGACCCTCCTGCGTGAACGTGGCCGTCGCCACCGGGCCGCCGGTGGTCAGCTTCGCGGTCAGCTTGCCGCGCGCGGACACCGCGCCCACGTACAGCTTGAGGGTGCGTTCGGTGGTGTCCGCCGGCGCCGACAGCGTGAAGCCGTTGCCCTTGTCACAGGTGCGGATGCCGGTCGGGGTGCCGTCGGAGTTCGCCACCGGGTCGCCGCCGGTCCAGCGGAACCGCTGCTCGCTGAGCCCGTGCCGGAACCGGGGCGCGGTCGGCGCGCCCTCGAGGATCGCGAACCTGCCGTCCGCCTTGCGCTCGAGCGAGACCGTGCCCTCCTGCCCCCAGT
>CAKUMG010000414.1 GCA_934667465.1 uncultured Actinoplanes sp.
GCGCTGACGGCTGTCGGCGGCGCTGGCGGAAAGACATGCCGTTCCCGCAGGCCGAGCTGAACCTCACGTGCGACTCGCCGGCCCGCCGAGCGGCCACTCGGCCCGCATGCCGGCACCGTGGGCTACCGCAGTTCGAGCACGATGCCGTTCCCGGACTCCGCATCCTCGGCACGGTGGTCATGGATGATCTCGAGGATCTCGTCGACCTGGGTGGGGCCTTCGCCCCGTTCCGCGTTTCTCATCCGGGCCGCGACGTCGGCACGGTTCGACGGGTGGCAGGTCCGGAGCATCTGCTCGAGCCGCCGGACCGTCGCCTCGTGGCCGAACGCGGACCGGGACAGCGCGGAGTTCTGCCACCGCAGCACCCAACCACTTTCCGGCGTCCCGAATCCCCCGTCGAGGATGTCGTCGAAGGCGTCCAGGTTCCCGTTCCAGGTGTGGTCGCGCAGGAGCTTCGAGAACGCCCGGGCGAAGCCGTCGAGTTCGGAGAAGTCCGCCCCGTCGATGACCAGTACCGGAAGGGCGTCGCGGTCGGCTGCCATGCGCGAAGTATGAAGTGCTGGCCGGCCGGCCCGCCGGGTGGGGCGGGCCGGCCGGGGCGGGTCAGATGCGGTCGGCGGCGATGAGGAGGTAGTGGAAGCTGCCCTCGCGGTACGCGGTGAGGAACGCCTCCTCGATGCCGGTGGCCACCTCGGACTGCGCGCGCAGTTCCCAGTACGGGATGGTCGCCGCGGTCAGGTCGACGACGTTGATCGGGACCAGGCCGTTGGCGGACAGCGCCTTGAAGTAGGCGCTGCGCGGGTGGATGTTGCAGCTGTAGTGCTCGTCGATCCGGCTGACCGATTTGGAGCGCAGGCCGGCGAGGTCGTTGGCGCAGCCGGTGATGCAGACGTAGCGGCCGCCGAAGCCGAGGAGGCGGGCGAATTCGGCGTACAGGTTCTGCAAGTCGACGTACATGGTGGTCTCGTTGGTCCAGACGGCGCGGCGGCTGCCGATGGCCAGGCCGGTGTCGAGCATGTTGCGGAAGTGGAAGCGGACCTGGTCGTCGACGCCGCGGCGGCGGGCCTGCTCGTTGGCGAAGCCGACCTGGTACTCGGAGATGGAGACGCCGTCGACGTCGCAGCCGAAACGGGCGTTCGCCATGATGCTGGTGCCGCCGCGGCCGGAGCCGCCGTCGAGGAGCTTGTCGCCCGGCACGATCGGGCCCAGGTGGTCGAGCAGGATGTCGGCCTGGGCGCTCTCGAGGCGGTGCAGCTCGGCGATGATGCGCTGCTCGCGGGTCTCGGCCGGGCCCTCCAGCACGGACAGGTCGGGGGTGCCGACGCCGTAGTGATGGTGGTAGAGCTCGTCCACTTCGCCGAGACGCAGGTTCACCGGGTCGTTCCGGTTGGTGTTCCAGTAGGTGGCGACGGACTTCTCGAAATCCGTACGCAGCACGGGCGCGGTGATCGTCATGAACGGTTCCCTTCAGCGGAGTGATAACGACCGGTGGTGGCGTGCCATTCGCGGCTGCCGCCGAGCCAGGCCCAGGTGTCGGCCAGGAAGCGGCGCAGCTGCGGGGTTCCGGTGAGGGTCAGCGCCGCCGCCTGGGCGACGAAGTCGTGCACGAGCTCGTTGTGCAGCTCGACCACGCGGAGCATCGCGGCGCGGCGGGTCAGGCCCTCGTTGCGCATGAGCACCGACGTCAGGTTGTGATCGGTGTCGGACTCCTGCGCGCCGGAGTAGATGTCGTTGACGAGCACGGCCGCGTTGCCCGCCGTGGTGAACGCCCTGCGTACGGCCGGGTGGTAGAACTCCTGCGCCGGCAGCTCGTAGCCGGCCAGCACGTCGACCAGGATCATCGGCGGCAGGTAGCTGTTGAGGTGGCGCTGCACGAGGTACTCCCAGACGGGCGGGGTGCGGCCGTTGGCGTGCCAGTCCGCCTCCTGGGTCCAGGCGAGGAACAGGATCGCCATCTGGTGCTGGAAGCGGGCCAGCTGGGTCACGGAGGCATAGCGGCCCAGGTGTTCCATCGCGCTGCGGAAAGCCAGGGCGATGGGCTCGAGACGGGTACGGTCCTCGAGGTCGCCCGCGTACCGGCGGGGCAGCCGGGCGGGGTCGACCACGGCGTGCAGGTTCGCCAGCCGCGAGCCGACGCGCATGGGGTCGGCGCCCAGGGACACCTCGTCGACGTAGTAGTCGTCGGCCGCCCACTCCGCGACCAGGCACTTCGTCGCGGCGAGCAGCCGGTCGGGGTCGCTGGTGGCCGGGTGGGCGAGCATCATGAACCGGCCGAACCGGCACGAGCGCAGCCGGTCCAGGTTGCCGGGGTAGATGCCGACCTCGGCGGCCCACGCGACGACCGCCTCGTCGACCCGGTCGCCCAGGGCCGGGTCGTCGCGCAACGGGCCCGGGCAGTACAGCTCCGGGGTGCCGTCCGAGGGCGTGCCGTGCGCGGGCGGGCGCGGCAGGAACGCCCGCGCCGCCGCCGTGCCGATCCCGGTGGGGGTGCGGCTGTACGGCGTACGGAGGCGGGAAAGGTCTCCCGGCAGGGGCGTGCCGCGCAGGATCTCCGCGGCCAGGCCGGTGAGATCGGCGAGGGCCGGCCCGCTCATCAGTGGGACAGCTCGACGTCGTCGAGCACGCCGAGCGCGTCGGGGACCAGGACGGCCGCCGAGTAGTACGCGGTGACCAGGTAGGACATGATCGCCTGCTCGCTGATGCCCATGAAGCGCACCGAGAGGCCGGGCTGGTACTCGTCGGGGATGCCGGTCTGGTGCAGGCCGATGACGCCCTGGTCGTCCTCGCCCGTGCGCATCGCCAGGATCGAGGTGGTGTGCGTGTCGCTGATCGGGATCTTGCCGCAGGGCAGGATCGGCACGCCGCGCCAGGACGGGACGGTGTGGCCGTCCATGTCGACCATGGGTGGGTAGATGCCGCGCTTGCTGCACTCGCGGCCGAACGCGGCGACCGCCTTCGGGTGGGCCAGGAAGAACTTCGTGCTGCGGCGCATGCTGAGCAGCTCGTCGAAGTCGTCCGGGGTGGGCGGGCCGCTGCGGGTGTGGATCCGCTGGCGCAGGTCGGCGTTGTGCAGCAGGCCGAAGCCGCGGTTGTTGATCAGCTCGTACTCCTGGCGTTCGCGCAGCGCCTCGACGGTCAGCCGAAGCTGCTGTTCGAGCTGGTCCATCGGCTCGTTGTAGAGGTCGGCGACGCGGGTGTGCACGCGCAGGATGGTCTGCGCGACGCTGAGCTCGTACTCGCGCGGGGACAGCTCGTAGTCCACGTACGTGCCGGGGAGCTCGTGCTCACCCTCGTGGCCGGCGCTGACCTTGATCTCCTTCTCGCCGTGCTTGTTCTGCGGCTTGCGGGACTTGGCGCGGAAACGGTCGACGAGCGCGCTCAGCTCCTCGCTGCGCTCGACGAGCTCGGTGAAGGCCGACCGGGGCATCGACAGCAGGGTCACCGCGGTCATCGCCTTGGCGGTGTACTCCCAGATCCGGCCCTCCTCGGTGAGCACCTGCTCGCCGAAGCGCTCCCCGTCGGCGAGCACGCCGATGCTGACCGGATCCCCGTACGCGGCGACGCCGATCTTCTCGACCTTGCCGTGCGCGATCAGGTAGACGTGGTCGGCGACCGAGCCGAACTCGACGATCACCTGGCCGGGGTGGTACTCCTGCTGCACGAACTTGCCCGCGATCGCGTTCAGGATCCGCTCGTCCTCGACCCCGGCGAGCACGGGCAGCTCGCGCAGCTCGGCCGGGACCACGGTGACGTCGGAGCCCACGTTGCTGAAGGTGAGCCGGCCGTCGCCGACGCGGTAGGTCATCCGCCGGTTCACCCGGTAGGTGCCGCCGGACACCTGGACCCAGGGGAGCTTGCGCAGCAGCCACCGCGAGGTGATCTCCTGCATCTGGGGCACCGACTTGGTGGTGGTCGCCAGGTTGCGGGCGGCGGCGGTGCTGAGGCTCTGCCGCTGCTGCTCTTCCTCGCGCACCTCGGACTTGACTGGTGTGGCCACGGCTGGTGCCCCGTTTCGCGTCGACGGCGGGTGACACAGACGTTCTATCGCGCCGCGTGGGCTATAGGCCTGTTTTCTCCGAAAAAGCACGTTCGGGTGGTTTGCACTCTTACGCTCGGTAACATGACAATCACCCGTAAGGCACTGGTCGCCGACAGCCTTCCCGGGCCCGCCGGCACCCCCGTGGCGTCCCCGGCGGCACCGCTGCTGGCCGGCGTGCTCGCCCGGCTGGGGCTGCGCCCGGTCCGGACCCCCCTGGCCGACGAGCGCTACCTGTCGGTCACCGACCCGGTCGCGCTCGCCGTGGCCTGCACCGACGAGGTGGCCGCCGTCCGGGCCATCGAGGCGTGGTGCCGGGTCGCCGGCCCGCGGCAGATCGTCCTCGCGGCACCGCGCTCGTTCTGCGCCGGCGTCGAGCGCGCCGTCGAGATCGTGGAGCAGGCGCTGCGGACCCACGGGCGGCCCGTCTACGTGCGCCGCCAGATCGTGCACAACGCGCACGTCGTCGCCGGGCTCGAGGAGCGGGGCGCCGTCTTCGTCGACGAGCTCGGCGCGGTCCCGGCCGGTGCCACCGTGGTCCTCTCCGCGCACGGGGTGGCTCCGGCCGTACGGGAGGAGGCGGTTGACCGGGGGTTGACCGTCGTCGACGCGACGTGCCCGCTGGTGGCGAAGGTGCACGCCGAGGCGCGCCGGTTCGCGGCCCGCGGCGACACGGTCGTGCTGATCGGCCACGACGGGCACGACGAGGTCGAGGGCACGCTCGGGCAGCTCCCGGGGCGGATCCGGCTCGTCCAGAGTCCCGCCGAGGCGGCGACGATCGATCTGGGTACGCCGCAACGGGTGTCCTATCTCACCCAGACCACGCTCGCCGCCGACGAGACCGGCGACATCGTGACCACGCTGCGGGAACGCTTCCCGGGCCTGCAGGGGCCGCCGTCCTCGGACATCTGCTACGCGACCACGAACCGGCAGGACGCCGTGACCGCCGTCGCCGCGCGCACCGACCTGGTCCTGGTCGTCGGCTCGGCCAACTCGTCCAACGCGCAGCGCCTCGTCGAGACCGCGGCGCGGGCGGGCACCCCGGCCCGCCTGATCGGCGACGCCGGCGACCTCCGGCCGGAGTGGCTGGCCGGGGCGCGGCGGATCGGGCTGACGGCGGGGGCGTCGGCGCCGCCGCACCTGGTGGACGGGGTGGTGGCGGCGCTGGGCGGGCTCGGGGCGGTCACGGTGGACGAGCACCGGGTGCGGGAGGAGAGCGTACGGTTCCAGCTCCCCTCCCCCACGGTTCAGGCGCTGAAGCCGCCGTCCGCGTCGATGACCGAGGCCGTGACGTAGCGGGCGGCGGGGCTCGCGAGGAACGCGACGACCGCCGCGGGGTCGGCCGGGTCCGCGAAGTGCCCGAGCGCCGTGAAGCCGCTGATCGCCGCGACCGCGGGACCGTCGGACGGGCTCAGGTCGGTGCTCGTGGGGCCCGGGTTGACCAGATTCACCGTGATCGCGCGCGGGCCGAGCTCGCGGCCGAGCGCCTTGGTCAGGCCGATCAGGGCCGACTTGCTCAGCGCGTACAGGGTGAAGCCCGGGAACGGGACCCGCTGCGCGATGTTGCTGCCCACGGTGATGATCCGGCCGCCCGCCCGCATGTGCCGGGCGGCGGCCTGCGACGCGATGAACGGCGCGCGGACGTTGACGGCCAGGGTGTGCTCGACGTCGGCGGCGCTCATCTCGGCCACCGGCCCGGTCACGAACGCGGCCGCGTTGTTGACCAGGATGTCGAGACGCCCCCAGCGCGCGGCGGCGTCGTCCACGGCGGCGGTCACCGCGGCGGGGTCGGCGCTGTCGGCCCGGACGGCGGCCGCGCGGCGGCCGGTGTCCCTGATCCGGCCGGCGACGGCCTCAGCCGCCTTCTCGTTGTCGCGGTAGGTCAGGGTCACGTC
>CAKUMG010000415.1 GCA_934667465.1 uncultured Actinoplanes sp.
GTTGGTACGACTGGGCGACGACGACCCACCCGATGAAGCCGATCATGGTCGCGGAGTGGGGGATGTACCACCGGCGTGGCGTCGTCACCGACAAGTCGGCGGCGTTCGCGTCGGTGATCCCGCAGCTCGAGGCGCACCCGAAGGTGAAGGCGATCGTCTACTTCGACACCGCCAGCGACGACGAGGGCGATCGGGACATCTCGGTTAATTCGTCGGCCGCGTCGCTCGCCGCGTTCAAGAAGGTCGCGGCGGATCCGATCTTCAACGTCAAGGTCGACTGAGGATGTCGTAGCCGGGTGGGGGGTGCGGATCGCTGCTCCCGCCGAGGGCCCCGCAGAGCTTCGCCGGCCGCTGACGCGTCCGAACCGCGAAGCCCTGCGGGGCGACGCGCGTGAGTGGTCACGCTCACCCCGCACCCGTACGCGTCGGGGCCCGTCATGATCCGGCGACCATCGACGGGGGGCACTTCTCCATGCCTCGATTCCCGGTCCCGGCGGGTCCATTGGCGCCTCACGGCGAACCAGGGCCCACCGAGGACCAGGGCACCGTCAGTTCGCCGCGGCGCCAGCGGGCCGGCCCGTCGAGCACCGGCCACTGCGAGCGGAACCGGTCGACGGTTGCGAGCCACCGCTGCCGTACGCCGAACGGGGTCGCGCTGGCATCCCAGGCCGCGCCCAGCGCGCCGAGCAGCTCATGGACCGGGTGGCCCGGCACGTTGTGGTGGATCAGCGCCTTGGGCAGCCGCTCCGCGAACGTCGCCGGGTGATCCAATCCGGACAGTTTCGCCGACAACGTCAGCGATTGCGGCGCGCCGTCCGTCACCACGGTCCAGGTCGCGATGCGCCCCAGCTCGTCGCACGTGCCCTCGACCAGGGTCGCGCCCGTGGCGGTCATCGTGCGCCAGGCCGCGGCCACCGACTCCTCGTCGTACTGGCGCAGGACGTTGAACGCGCGGACCACCACCGGCGCGAGCCCGGCCAGTTCGAAGCCGCCCCGCCGGAACGACAGCAGCGGCGGGGCGGCGAACGGCTGGGCGGCTGTGACGCGTACGGGATCGATCTCGAGCCCGACCACCGCGACGTCGGACCGGACCGCCGCCGCGAGCCGGGACCGCAGCTCGACCGCCGTGACGGGGGTCGCGCCGTAGCCCAGGTCCACGACCAGCGGCCGGTCCGCACGCCGCAGCAGGTCGCCGCAGCGGAACGCGATGTAGTCGTCGACGCGGCGCAGACGGTTCGGGTTGGTCGTTCCCCGGGTGATCGCGCCGATCGGCTTCATCGCGAGCGGACGACCTTGTGCTGTGCGGCCTGGGCGATCGGGCGGACCACCAGCTTGTCGACGTTGACGTGCTGCGGGCGGGTGGCGACCCAGGCCACGCAGTCCGCGATGTCGTCCGCGACCAGCGGCTCGCTGACCCCGGCGTACACGGCGTCGGCCTTGGCCTGGTCCCCGAGGCGGTTGAGCGAGAACTCCTCGGTGTGCACCATGCCGGGGTCGATCTCGACCACCCGTACGGGCTTGCCGGCGAGCTCCAGCCGCAGCGTGCCCACGAGCGCGGTCTGGCCGTGCTTGGCGGCGGTGTAGCCGCCCCCGCCCTCGTAGACCGTGAACGCGGCGGTCGAGCCCACGGTGACGACAGTGCCCGCGCCGCTCGCCTCGAGCGCCGGGAGCAGCGCCTGGGTGACCCGCAGCGTGCCGAGCACGTTGACGTCGTACATCCACTGCCAGTCGGCCACCGAGCCGGCCGCGACCGGGTCCACCCCGCGCGCCCCGCCGGCGTTGTTCACCAGCAGCGTCAGCGACCCCTCGAGCCCGCCGACCGCGGCGGCCAGCGCGGCGACGGACTCGTCGGACGTCACGTCGCAGCTCACCGCGGTCGCCGAGCCGGCACCGGCCTCCTCGACGAAGGCCTCCAGCCGGTCCGTGCGGCGCGCCGCGGCGACGACGTGGAAACCCTCGGCGACCAGGCGGCGGGCCGTCGCCGCGCCGATCCCGCTGGACGCGCCGGTGACGACGGCGATCTTCTTCTGCACCATGCCCCGATCCTGCCTCATGACGTGAGTCACCCCGGCGCCGCCGGATTGGGGTTCAGCACACCGCAGTGGGGAAGATGAACGACGGCGTAAAAGTTGCACGTTACGTTTCCGGTCGCCTTCCGAAGGGATTCACGTGGCAGAGCCGCTGGTAGATGGCCGTTGGCCCACCCCTCGGCGCCTCGCCACGCTGTCGGTGCACACGTCACCGCTGGAGCAACCGGGCACGGGCGACGCGGGCGGCATGAACGTGTACATCGTCGAGGTGTCCCGGCGGCTGGCGGCCCGCGGCGTGGAGGTCGAGATCTTCACCCGGGCCACGTCGAGCGAGCTGCCCCCGGTCGTCGAGATGGTGCCGGGCGTCACTGTGCGGCACATCACGGCCGGGCCGTTCGAGGGGCTCTCGAAGGAAGAGCTGCCGTCGCAGCTGTGCGCGTTCGTCAACGGCGTGCTGCGCGCCGAGGCGGTGCACCCGCCGGGCTGGTACGACGTGATCCACTCGCACTACTGGATGTCCGGCCAGGTCGGCTGGCTGGCCCGGGAGCGCTGGGGCGTGCCGCACGTGCACACCGCGCACACCCTGGCCAAGGTCAAGAACAGGCTGATCGCGGCCGGTGACCGGCCCGAGCCCAAGGCCCGCGTGATCGGCGAGGAGCAGGTCATCGCGGAGTCCGACCGGCTGGTCGCCAACACCCGCTTCGAGGCGCAGGACCTGGTCAGTTGTTACGACGCCGACCCGACCCGGCTCAGCGTGGTGCAGCCCGGCGTCGACCTGGGCCGCTTCCGCCCCCGCGCGGACCGGGCGGCCGCCCGGCGCCGGCTCGGCCTGCCGGAGCGCGGGCACGTCGTCGCGTTCGTCGGCCGGATCCAGCCGCTCAAGGGTCCCGACGTGCTGATCCGCGCGCTCGCCGCCGAGCCGCTGCGCCACGCGGACGTCACCGTCGTCATCTGCGGCGGCCCGAGCGGCAGCGGCCTCGACCGGCCCACGTCGCTGATCGAGCTGGCCGCCTCGCTCGGCGTCTCCGACAAGGTGCGCTTCCTGCCCCCGCAGACCGGCGACGCGCTCCCGGCGCTCTACCGGGCGGCCGACCTCGTCGCGGTCCCGTCGCACAACGAGTCGTTCGGGCTCGTCGCGGTCGAGGCACAGGCCTGTGGCACGCCGGTCGTCGCGGCGGCGGTGGGTGGCCTGGTCACGGCGGTCAAGGACGGTGTGAGCGGCGTGCTGGTCGACGGGCACGACCCGGGCACCTGGTCGCAGGTCGTCGGTGACCTGCTGGCCGCCCCGGCCCGCCGCGAGCGGCTCTCGGCGGGCGCGGTGCGGCACGCGGCGGACTTCTCCTGGGAGCGGACGGCCGACGAGCTGCTGGCCGTCTATCGCGAGGCGGTCGCCGAGCACCGTGCCCTCATCGCGTCCCGTCTGGCAGGCTCCTACTCGTGGTGACCGATGCGAGCGAACTGATCGAGCGGGTCTGCGCGGAGCGCGAGCTGCCCTGCGAGCGGACGGGCGACGCCTCCTGGGTGGTCACGTTGCCCGGCACGCACAAGCTGAAGACCGCCTGCAACCTCATCGTCGGCGAGCACGCCCTGCGCGTCGAGGCCTTCGTCATGCGGCATCCCGACGAGCGGCGTGAGGACGTGTGGGCCTGGCTGCTGCGCCGCAACGCCCGGATGTACGGCGTCGCGTTCTCGATCGACCAGGCCGGCGACATCTATCTCACGGGCCGGGTCCGCCTCACCGGCCTCGACGAGGACGAGCTGGACCGGCTGCTCGGCTCGGTGCTGACCTATGCCGACGAGTCCTTCGACCAGCTGCTCGAGATCGGTTTCGGCACGGCGATCCGGCGCGAGTGGGAGTGGCGCGCCAAGCGCGGCGAGTCGCTGGCCAACCTCCGGGCCTTCGCCCACTTCGCCGACCCAGGGACAGAGCCGCAGAACGAGACAGAGCCGCGGAACGAGACAGGGCCACATATCGGGACAGGGCCGCGGAACGCTTGATCGGGCCCGCGGGGAGCTTTGGCACCGGCGGCGGCGGACGACACCCATCCCCATAGGCGTCGCCCGCCTGAACCGCCGGTCTCGGGTCGCGCCGTCCCCCAACGGCTGATGCCACCCGTCCCCGGACGCCGGTCCGCGGCGGCCCCGCAAGGGGGCCGGCCCGTTCCCCGAACTGACGGCTCGGCGTCCATCGACCACGCTAGTTGGGGCCGTCAAGCCTCACAAGCCACTTGGCTGTCTGCCATCTGTCGGAACCGTCACAGGCGGCAACTCGAGCCTCACGGACGATGCCGGAGTGGTCCGGAAGGCCAATTCCCTGCAGTCCGGACATGGGAGCGGTGCGGGTGCAAATCGGGCTCAGGTCGGGTGCGAAGCGGTCGATCAGGGGGACTGAAGGCCGGATCGACCATCCCAGGAGCACGCATGGCCCAGCCCGCCACCCCGTTCGAGACCGATCCCGCGCTGCAGCGGGCATCGCTCGAGCTGCTGCTGCACGAGCGGATCCTCGCCACGGTGAACGCCCGCACAGGCACCGTCACGGCGGCGAACGACCGGTTCTTCGACCTCATCGGCCGGGACGCCGGCGACGTGCTGAACGCGCGGCTCAGCGAGATCTGGAACACCTCGGCGGCGGCGATCGACCGGCTGCTCGACGCGGCCCGGGCCGGCGAGTACCTGGAGCAGGTCGTCGAGATCGTCGACAGCGCGGACCGGCACAAGTGGCTGCGGCTCAACTGCGGACCGGTCGGCCGCAACGAGACCCGGGAGGCCGGCGAGGGGCAGACCGTCCTGGTCACCGGCTACAACATCACCGAGGACCGGCGGCAGGTCACCGAGCTCAAGGGCAAGTACGCCGCCATCGACCGGGCCCAGGCCGTCATCGAGTTCGACCTGGACGGGCTGATCCTGTCGGCGAACGAGAACTTCCTGGAGCTGACCGGGTACGGCTCGGGCGACCTGCTCGGCCAGCACCACCGGATCCTCTGCGAGGAGCGCTACGCCGAGAGCCAGGAGTACGCCGCCTTCTGGGAGCGGCTGCGCAACGGCGAGGTGGAGAGCGGCGAGTTCAAGCGGCTGGGGCGCGGCGGCCGCGAGGTGTGGATCCGGGCCACGTACAACCCGATCTTCAATCTGGACGGACGCCCGTACAAGATCGTCAAGTACGCCCTCGACGTCACCGACACCAAGCTGCGCAACGCCGAGTACGAGGGCAAGGTCAACGCGATCGGCCGCTCGCAGGCGGTCATCGAGTTCGACCTGTCCGGCCTGATCCTCAGCGCGAACCAGAACTTCCTGAACACGATGGGCTACACCCTCGACGAGGTCCTCGGCCAGCACCACCGGATGTTCGTCGAGGAGAACGAGGCCCGGGGCGCCCAGTACCGCAACTTCTGGCAGGCGCTGTCCCGTGGCGAGTTCGAGACCGGGGAGTACAAGCGGCTGGCCAAGGGCGGCCGCGAGGTGTGGCTCCAGGCCACGTACAACCCGATCTTCGACCTGGACGGGCGCCCGTTCAAGGTGGTCAAGTACGCCTCCGACATCACCGAGGTCAAGCAGCGCAGCGCCGAGTACGTCGGCAAGGTCACCGCGATCGGCCGCGCGCAGGCGGTGGTGGAGTTCGACCTCGAGGGCCGGGTGCTGGACGCCAACGACAACTTCCTCGAGGTGGTCGGCTACAAGATCGACGAGGTCCGCGGCCAGCACCACCGGATGTTCATGGGCGCCGAGGCGGCCCGCAGCCCGGAGTACCTCCGCTTCTGGGAGCGGCTGTCCCGCGGCGAGTACGAGGCCGGCGAGTACAAACGGGTCGGCAAGGGCGGCAAGGAGGTGTGGCTGCTCGCCTCGTACAACCCGATCTTCGACATGGAGGGCCGGCCGTTCAAGGTGGTCAAGTA
>CAKUMG010000416.1 GCA_934667465.1 uncultured Actinoplanes sp.
GTGGTGCTCAGCGCGCCGGTCGGCGCCCAGCTCGTGTTCGATCTGCACACCGCGCCGATGGCGATGGCGATGGTGTTGCTGCAGGCCATCTGCGACGCGGCGCCGGAACGGGCGCAGCGGCGCCTGGAGGAGTTCGAGGCGACGGCCGCGCGCCGACAGATTTTCCAAGGGTGAGGAGAGCGACGTGCCCGAGATTCGTGCCGCGCGGGGGTCCGCGTACACCGCGCAGGGCTGGCCGCAGGAGGCCGCCAAGCGGATGCTGATGAACAACCTCGACCCGGACGTGGCCGAACGGCCCGACGATCTGGTCGTGTACGGCGGCACCGGGCGCGCCGCCCGCGACTGGCCCTCGTTCCACGCGATCGTGCGGGAGCTGGACTCGCTGCGGGCCGACGAGACGCTGATGGTGCAGTCCGGGCGCCCGGTCGGGGTGCTGCGGACGCACGAGTGGGCGCCCCGCGTGCTGATCGCGAACTCGAACCTGGTCGGCGACTGGGCCACCTGGCCGGAGTTCCGCCGGCTCGAGCAGCTCGGGCTGACCATGTACGGCCAGATGACCGCGGGCTCGTGGATCTACATCGGCACCCAGGGCATCCTGCAGGGCACGTACGAGACGTTCGCGGCCGTGGCGGCGAAGCGGTTCGGCGGCGACCTGGCCGGCACGCTCACCCTGACCGGCGGCTGCGGCGGCATGGGCGGCGCGCAGCCCCTCGCGGTGACCATGAACGGCGGCGTCTGCCTGATCGTGGACGTCGACCGGACCCGGCTCGAGCGGCGGGTGGCGACCCGCTATCTGGACGTCGTCGCGGACGACCTGGACCACGCGGTGGCCCTCGCGGAGCAGGCGAAACGGGACCGGGTCGCGAGGAGCATCGGTGTCGTGGGCAACGCCGCGGTGGTCTTCCCGGAGCTGCTGGTCCGCGGCGTGGAGATCGACATCGTGACCGACCAGACGAGCGCGCACGACCCGCTCTCGTACCTGCCGGTCGGGGTGGAGCTCGAGGACTCGGCCGAGCTGGCCCGGACCAAGCCGGAGGAGTACACGGACCGGGCGCGCGGCAGCATGGCGAAGCAGGTCGCCGCGATGGTCGGGTTCCTGGACGCGGGCGCCGAGGTGTTCGACTACGGCAACTCGATCCGGGGCGAGGCGCAACTGGCCGGATATCAGCGCGCGTTCGACTTCCCGGGCTTCGTGCCCGCGTACATCCGGCCGCTCTTCGCCGAGGGCAAGGGACCCTTCCGCTGGGCGGCGCTCTCCGGTGACCCGGCCGACATCGCGGTCACCGACAAGGCGGTGCTCGACCTGTTCCCGGACAACGACCCGCTCGCGCGGTGGATCAGGATGGCCGGCGAGCGGGTGGCGTTCCAGGGGCTGCCGGCCCGGATCTGCTGGCTGGGCTACGGCGAGCGGGACAAGGCGGGTGTGCGCTTCAACGACCTCGTGACCAGCGGCGCGGTGAAGGCTCCGATCGTCATCGGGCGCGACCATCTCGACTCGGGCTCGGTCGCGTCGCCGTACCGGGAGACCGAGGCGATGAAGGACGGCTCGGACGCGATCGCCGACTGGCCGCTGCTGAACGCCCTGGTCAACACGGCCAGCGGCGCGAGCTGGGTGTCGATCCACCACGGCGGCGGCGTCGGGATCGGCCGGTCGATCCACGCCGGGCAGGTGTGCGTCGCAGACGGCACCGCGCTGGCCCGCGAGAAGATCGAGCGGGTGCTGACGAACGACCCGGCGACCGGTGTACTGCGCCACGTCGACGCGGGCTACGAGCCGGCGGCCGGGAGCGGCGTGCACGTGCCGATGCGGGAGGGCCGATGACGTTCGCGCAGCTCTGGGCGGAGATCGCGCCGATCGGGCGGGAGGAGAAAGGCGGATATCTGCGGTACGCGTTCAGCCCACCGGAACTCGCCCTGCGCGCCTGGTTCCGCGATCACGCCGGCCGGCGCGGGCTCGCCGTGACCGACGACGGCAACGGCAACCTGGTCGCGTGGTGGGGCGAGCCGTGGGGGCCGGACGCCGTGCTGACCGGCTCGCACTTCGACTCCGTGCCGCACGGCGGCGGTTACGACGGGCCGCTGGGGATCGTGTCCGCGTTCCTGGCGGTGGACCTGCTGCGCGAGCGGGGGGTGACCCCCGCGCGCCCGATCGGGGTCGCGGCGTTCGCCGAGGAGGAGGGCGGGCGTTTCGGCGTACCGTGTCTGGGGTCCCGGCTCGTGACCGGTGCCATCGATCCGGAGCGCGCCGCGGCGTTGCGCGACGCCGACGGGGTGACCTTCGCGGAGGCGCTCGGTGCGCGGCCCGCCGGTGCCCGGCCCGACCTCGTGGGCCGGCTGTCCGCCGTGGTCGAGCTGCACATCGAGCAGGGCAAGGCGCTCGTGGACCGGGACGCGGCGGTCGGGGTGGCGAGCGCGATCTGGCCGCACGGCCGCTGGCGGATGGAGTTCACCGGCACCGGCGACCACGCGGGCACGACCCGGATGGCGGACCGGCGCGACCCGATGCTGACGTTCGCGTTCACCGTGCTCGCCGCGAACAAGGAGGCCCGGCTGCAGGGCGCGCACGCCACAGTCGGCCGGGTGAGCGTGGAACCCGGCGCCACCAACGCGATCCCGTCGCTGGTCCGCGGCTGGCTGGACGCCCGCGCGGCGGACACCCCGACCCTGGACCGTCTCGTCGACGCCGTCGTCAAGCGGGCCACCGAGCGCGCCGGCCGCGACGGCACCGAGTTCGCCATCGAGCCCGAGTCGGTCTCCCCGGAGGTCGCGTTCGACACGGCGCTGGCCGGGCGCCTGTCCGGCATCCTCGGCGGCGCCCCGATCCTGCCGACCGGCGCGGGCCACGACGCGGGCGTGCTCTCCGCGCACGTACCCACCGCCATGCTCTTCGTCCGCAACCCCACAGGCG
Organism: uncultured Actinoplanes sp.; assembly: GCA_934667465.1. Lineage (GTDB taxonomy): Bacteria > Actinomycetota > Actinomycetes > Mycobacteriales > Micromonosporaceae > Actinoplanes. The sequence goes on from CAKUMG010000416.1 coordinate 2,909, forward strand.
TCTCGCACTCCCCCGCCGAGCACGCCTCCGACGAGGACTGCACCGAGGGCGTCACCGCCCTCGCCGACGTCCTGGCGGAGCTCACCGCATGACCTCCACCTACTTCGCCGAGTACTGTTTCATCGGGGGCGCCGTCCACCGTGACGTAGCTCTCGAGATAACGGACGGCCGCTTCACCGCGGTCACCCCCGGCTCCGTCTTCGCGAGCGGCACCCGCCTCGACGGCCTCGTCCTCCCCGGCTTCGCCAACGCCCACTCGCACGCGTTCCACCGCGCCCTCCGCGGCCGCACCCACGACGACCGCGGCAGCTTCTGGACCTGGCGCGACCGCATGTACGCCACCGCCGCCGCCCTCGACCCGGACTCCTACTACGCCCTGGCCCGCGCGGTCTACGGCGAGATGGCCCTGGCCGGCATCACCGCCGTCGGCGAGTTCCACTACCTGCACCACGGCCCCTACGCCGACCCGAACGCCATGGGCCACGCCCTGATCGCGGCGGCGAAGGACGCGGGCATCCGCATCACCCTGCTCGACACCCTCTACCTCACCTCCGGCGTCGACGGCACGGCGCCCGAGGGCGTCCAGCAGCGCTTCAGCGACGGCACGGTCGACGCCTGGGCGGCACGTGTGTCCGCCCTGGAAGCCACGCCACACGCCCGAGTGGGGGCGGCGATCCATTCCGTACGCGCCGTCCCCGCCGCCGTTCTCGGTGAGCTGGCAGGCCGCGCACCCCTGCACGTCCACCTCTCCGAGCAGCCCGCCGAGAACGAGGCGTGCCTGCAGGTCCACGGCTGCACCCCCACCGAGCTGCTGCACCGCCACGGCATCCTCGGCCCCGGCACGACAGCCGTCCACGCCACCCACCTGACCGACCACGACATCGACCTGCTCGCCACCACGGGTACGGGCGTCTGCCTGTGCCCCACCACGGAACGTGACCTCGCCGACGGCATCGGCCCGGGCCGCCGGCTGGCCGACGCCGGGGTGCCGCTGAGCCTGGGCAGCGACAGCCACGCGGTCATCGACATGTTCGAGGAGATGCGCGGCACCGAGCTGGACGAGCGGCTCGCCACCCGCCGCCGCGGCCATTTCGCGCCCGCGGAGCTCCTCGCCGCCGCGACCGCGCACGCCGCGCTGGGCTGGGACGATGCGGGCGAGATCCGGGTGGGGGCGCGGGCCGACCTGGTCGCGGTCGCGCTGGGCTCCGTCCGCACCGCGGGTTCCGACCCGGACGGGATCCCGCTCTCCGCGACCGCCGCCGACGTGACCGACGTGATCGTGGACGGCCGGGTCGTCGTGTCCGCGGGCCGCCACACCGCCTTCGACGTCCCCGCAGCGCTCAGAAAAGCACTCCCGCTCGCCGGCCGCGAGCAACAGCGGGAGGCCCTCCGATGAGCGTCCTGGTCACCAACATCGGCGAGCTGACGACCCACAGCGAGGCCGGTACGCTGCGCGACGCCGCCGTGGTCACCGACGGTGACTCGATCGCCTGGGTGGGCCCCGCGGACCGGGCGCCCGCCGCCGACGAGCGCATCGACGCCGAGGGGCGCGCCATGGTCCCCGGGTTCGTGGACAGCCACGCGCACCTGGTCTTCGCGGGCGACCGGGCGGGCGAGTTCGCGGCGCGGATGGCCGGCGAGCCGTACACCGGGGGCGGCATCCGCACGACCGTCGCGGCCACCCGCGCCGCCACCGACGACGTGCTGCGCGCGGCCGCCGGGCGGCTCGTGCGGGAGATGCGCCGCCAGGGGACGACGACGGTGGAGATCAAGAGCGGGTACGGGCTCAGCGTCCACGAGGAGACCCGGTCGCTGCGCATCGCCGCCGGGCTGACGGCGGAGACCACGTTCCTGGGCGCGCACGTGGTGCCGGCGGAGTTCCGGGACCGGTCCGACGACTACGTGGCCCTGGTCGCCGGGCCGATGCTGGCGGCCGCGGCGCCGTACGCGCGCTGGATCGACGTCTTCTGCGACCGGGGCGCCTTCGACGGGGACCAGGCGCGCGAGATCCTGACCGCGGGCGCGGCGGCGGGGCTCGGGCTGCGGCTGCACGCGAACCAGCTCGAGGCCGGGCCCGGCGTCCGGCTGGCCGTGGAGCTCGGTGCCGCCAGTGCGGACCACTGCACGCACCTGAGCGACGCCGACGTGGACGCGCTCGCCTCGTCGGACACCGTCGCGACGCTGCTGCCCGGCGCGGAGTTCTCCACCCGGTCGCCGTACCCGGACGGGCGGCGGCTGCTCGACGCCGGCGTCACGGTCGCGCTGGCAACGGACTGCAACCCGGGATCCTCGTACACGTCGTCGATGCCCTTCTGTCTCGCGGTCGCCGTCCGCGACATGGGGCTGACCCCCGCACAGGCGCTGTGGGCCGCGACCGCCGGCGGTGCCCGGGCGCTGCGCCGCGACGACCTCGGGGTGATCCGGCCCGGCGCCCGCGCCGACCTGGTCGTGCTCGACGCGCCCTCGTTCCTGCACCTGGCCTACCGGCCGGGCGTCCCCCTGATCCACCAGGTCCTGCACAACGGAGTGCCGCTATGACTGTCATCGTCCACCCCACCGGCATCACCCCCGCCGACGTCGTCGCGGTCGCCCGCCACGACGCGAAGGTCGAGCTCGCCGACGCCACGATCGCGGCGATGGCCCGCAGCCGGGCCATCGTCGACGGCATCGAGGCCTCCGGCCGCCCGGTCTACGGCGTGTCCACCGGCTTCGGCGCGCTCGCCAACACGTTCATCGCCCCCGAGCGGCGCGCCGAACTGCAGCACGCGCTGATCCGCTCGCACGCGGCGGGCATCGGCGCGCCGATGCCGCGCGAGGTGGTGCGGGCGATGATGCTGCTGCGGGTGCGGTCGCTGGCGCTGGGCCTGTCGGGCGTACGGCCGGAGCTGGCACAGGGCCTCGTCGACCTGCTCAACCACGACATCACGCCGTGGGTGCCGGAGCACGGCTCGCTCGGCGCCTCCGGTGACCTGGCCCCGCTCGCCCACTGCGCGCTGGTGCTGCTC
>CAKUMG010000417.1 GCA_934667465.1 uncultured Actinoplanes sp.
TGGCCACGGCGATCGCGTCGCGCTGCGCGCCGGGCGTCGCCGACCCGTCGGGGCCGGTCATGGCGTTGCCCCCGAGGGCGATCACCACGCGGCGGGACGTCACCCCGGCGACCCTAGCGGCGTTTCTCTTAGCGGTGAAGTACCTCGTTCGGAGGTCAGCGCCGCCAGAAGTCGAACGCGTCCCGCCCGCGGCGGAAACCGGCCGACTCGACGACGTCCACGGCGAGCTGGAAGTGCTGGCCGACGGCGGCCGGCTGGTGGGCGTCGCTGCCGAAGCTGACCGCCTCGCCGCCCTCCTCGTGGAACCACCGGACCTGGTCGGCGGAGGCCAGCGGGCTGCTGGTGTTCACCTCGAGCGCGCGGCCCGTGGTGGCGAGCGCCCGGAACACGGCCCGGTACTCCTCCTCGTAGGTCTTCTCCACGAACCGGTGCGTGCCCCCGGGCCAGTAGCGGCGCGGGAAGTCGACGTGGGCGAGCACCTCGAACTCCCCGCACCCGGCCACCAGCCGGGGTATCTCGGCCAGGTAGTCGCGGACCACCGCCGCGGCCGGCCGGCGGGCGGGCCGACTGTGCCGGTCACGAATTCACGCAGGGGCACGAGGTCGGCTGCCGTCAGCGCACCCTCGGCGATCGCCAGGACCACGTCGCCGCACTCGCGCAGGGCCGTGGCCCTATCCTCCACGATGACGGTCGCGCGAGCGCAGAAGGCAGCGTCGACTTCCCGGGCATCCGGCTCATGGGACCCCACTGCGACGACGACCGTACGCTCCCCGAGCAGCGCCGAGTCGAACAACGGCTCGCGGGCGGAGGTGGCACAGATCACCAGATCCGCCGCCCGGAGCGCGTCCGCGGCCTCGTGCGTTCCCGCCCGGACCCGCCGCGCGCCCGCGATCGGGTCGGCTTCGCGTGCCGCCGCCGGCGCTGGGGTGCGCGTGACGACCGTGACCGAGGCGGGCTCGGTCAGCGCCCGGAGCGTGGCGAGGTGCCCGGCCGCCTGCGGTCCCGCGCCGAAGACGACCACGCGCGGCGCCCCGGGCAGGAACCTGCGCACCGCGGCAAAAGACACGGCGGGCGTACGCAGGGACGTGAGCGCCGTCCCGTCGATCAGCGCCGTGGGCCGCAGCGTGGCCGCGTCGAAGACCACGTACAGCGCGTTGATCCGGGGCAGCCCCCGCGCGGGGTTCCGGGGCGCGACCGTGGCGAGCTTCACGCCCGCGTACGCCGCGGATTCGGCCGGCATCAGAAGCAGCGACCCGTTCCGGAGGGGCACCTCGCTGCGGGGCACGGCGGCGGCGGGGTCGAGCCCGTCGCGCAGCGCCTGCTCCACGGCTGCGACCGCGTCCGCGTACGGGAGCAGGGTTGGAACGTCGGTGGCGTCGAGGTGACGCAGTGTCCTCATCGGAGCACGAACCCGGGTGTCATCGGATCGTCGGGATCGATCACGAACGTGTGCTCTCCGGTCGGGTACGCCATGCCGGTGATGACCGGCACCACCTCGGCGCCGGTGGCGTAGCGCGCGACGAACCGCGACCCGACGATCGAATCGTGCACCAGCTCCTGCCCGGGCGCGAGCTCCCCGCGCGCGGCCAGCGTGGCGACCCGCGCGGCGGTCCCGGACCCGCACGGCGACCGGTCGACCTGCCCGTCGGCGAAGATCGTCACGTTGCGCTGATGCAGCTTCGACCCCAGCTCGTCGTAGAAGATGACCCCGTAGATGTCGCGCCCGGCGAGCGCCGCCCTGATCTCGCGGCCCTTGGCGATCAGTTCCGGCAGCCGCTCCGGCGTCACCTCGAGCCCCACCGAGGCGGCCTCCACCTGCGCGTACAGCGCGCCGCCATAACTGATCGTCACCGGCCCCCCGTCGACGACCCACGACGGCACGCTCACGAAGTCGACGGCCGTGACCCGCCCACCGGCGGTGTGCACCCGCGCGCCTACCCGCCCGGACGGCACATCGATCGGCACCTCCACCACCCCGTCCGCGGGCGCCGCCACCAGCCCCGACCGCACGGCCCACACCCCGAGCGCGATGGTCCCGTGCCCGCACGCGGTGGAGAACCCGTCCTTGTGGAAGAACAGCACCCCGAACGCGGCCCCGTCATCATCGGGCGGCACGATCAAGCCCCCGTACATGTCGGCATGCCCCCGCGGCTCATGGCACAGGATCCGCCGCAACCGGTCCACAGCGGGATCGCCGAGCGCGGTGAGCCGCCGCTCCGCCACGGTCCGCCCCGCGATCCCGACCGGCACCTCCGGCACGATCCGGAACGGCTCCCCACCGGTGTGATAGTCCACCGTCCGCACCCGCTCAAGATCCATCGCCCCAGCCTACGGCGCCTGCCTGTTCCTCCGGGCCACTGTGGTAGCTACGCGCACTTGACCGGCCTTCGAGGACCACCCGGGCGGCGCCGGAGAGCGACCACACCCGGGTCAGCTCGCCGCCACCGGCGTTCGGCAGTCCAGCAGCCTCGCACAGCCACGCGTACAACTGGCCGACCTTGGACGGATCACAGCCGGTCACCCGCGCAGATCCTCGGTGGCGGAGTCGGGGCGGCCCGGCACCGTGGCGAAGGCCACGCTCGACAAAGCGCTTGGTCCAGGATCGGGTAACGAGGCATTTCGCCCCCTCTCTCCTACGATGGGCGGATGACTGGCCCGTTGCCGCAGTGGTCCGACGACACCTGCGCGGTCTGCCCGGCTCAGGAACTCGGCCCCGGCCGATTCGACGTAGTCGTCCGCCCGGCCCGGGAACTGGCCTACAAGCCGGACATCGGGTGGCGGGTGCGCCCGGACGGCACCGCCGTTTGCGTGCACCCGTTCCGGGTCGGAATGCCACCGGGCGCGTATGCCTCCGCCGGCGCGCCGCTGCCGTCGCTGACCGGAGCGCAGCTTCCCGCGCCTGCCGCTGAGGCGCTGGAACTGCCCGAACAGCTGGAGGACCTGGAGGGTTGGCTGGTGGCGATGCTGCGGACCGCCGAGCCCGATCGGATCTTCGGTGCCGTGGCCGGGCGGAGCGGGAGGCGGGTGAGCGGTTCGCACCCGACGCAGTCGTGAAGGCACTGCGCCGGGTGCTGTCACATGAACTGGCCCAGCGGTAGACCGCGGCCTCGGAAGCGCACTGAGCTGCCGGCCCTTCCAGCACGAGGTCGCCGGCGGTTTGTAGGGTCGGGCCGTGATCGTGGCCGATGCCCTGAGGGAGGCGTGATGACCGAGTCGCCGCTTGCTCGCCGCGAGGTTCTCGAGGCGTTCCTGGTGCTGCGTGGCGCGGGCATCACCCCCGAGCAGTACCGCGACCTCGACGTGACCGAGCGCTGGTCCGTGGGCAGCCGCGACGGCGAGCCCTCCGACCGTGACGCGGCGTTCGATGCCGCCCGGGCCCGGGCTGCGGACGAGGGCCACGATGTCGAGGTGTGGCGGAGCTTCGGCCCCCGCGGCGACGGCGCCGAACTGTGGATCGTCAAGCCGGACGGGACGACGTGGTTGCCCACCCAGTGACGGGGGTCGCTCAGGACGGCAGGCGGTAGACCGAGACGTGCGAGCGCGACTCCGCCGTGAATGCGCCGCCAGCCCAGTCCGCGTGGCGGCTTTCCAGGGTGAAGCCCGCGAGCTGCCCCATCAGGTCCAGCTCCGCCGGCCAGATGTAGCGGTGCGGTGTGCGCCCCACCCGCGCGGCGCGGGCGTCGGACGGGTCGTCGTCGAAGGTGAAGTGGTGCGAGACGACGTGCTGGCGCAGCGTGTCGTAGGTGTCCAGCCCGAGGTAGCCAGGCTCGGCCGACCAGATCGTGCCCGCGCGGCCCGGCGGCAGGGCGCGCAGCTCCGGGACCCAGAGCTCGATGACGAAGCAGCCGCCCGGGGCGAGATGGCGGGCGGCGTTGCGCGCGCCGCTTGCTCGTCCCACAAGTGCTGCATGGCCCGGAAGCTATCTCAGAGCCCCGACACCGCGGAAACGAATAACCGGTCCCCCGTAGTCCGCCTGGCCCCGTCCCCGACGCGCATGTCGCGCAGCCCCGCCGCCCCCAGCACAGCGTGCAGCTCGTGGCGGGTCCACGGGCGCATGGTGAAGTCGTACGTCAGCGTCTCCCCCGGCGTCTCGTAGCGCTCCTCCACCCGCAGCAGCCCGTCGTCCCACGTGGTCCGCGCCGTGAACGTGAGCGCCCCCGCGGTGCGAGTCCGCGGCCTCCCGTCCGCCCGCGCCCGCGACCCCGCAGCCTCGCGCACGTCCAGAAACACCATCCCGCCTGTACGCAGCCCTCGGGCGAGCGCCGCGACCACCGCGGCCCGGTCGGCGTCGGCGAGGACGTCGTTGAGCACGCCTCGGCACGTGACCGCGTCGAACTCCCCCACCGGAATGGACGAACCCGCCGGGACGGACGAACCCGCCGGAACGGTCGAACCCGCCGGGACGGTCGAGGCAAGATCACCGGCGAACGTACGCGCCTGCGGGCACCGGGCCGCCGCCTGCGCCAGCAGTTCCGGGGCCGCGTCCGCGAGGTCCACCCGGTGCCCGCGCGCCACGAACGCGGCGGCATGCCGACCGGTCCCGCACCCGGCGTCGAGCAGCCGGGCCGGGGCCGGCCCCGCCGCGGTGAGCCGCTCGTGGACGGCGTCCACCCACGGCTCCACCGGGTCCGTGATGAGCAGATCGTAGGCGGAGCCGTGCCGTGCGTAGAACGGGCGCCTCACTGGCGGCCGAGCAGACCCGCAATGCTCGCTGCCAGGTCGGCCTGGGCGATCGGCTCGACCAGTCCCCCCGTACGCGCGTCCTGCATCGCCTTGGCGAGCTGGACCCGCCGCAGCGCCTCCTTGATGTCGGCGCCGGTCATGCCGTGACTGAGCCGGCCCAGCTCGGCGAGGTCCAGGTCCGGGCCGAACATCGTGAAGCCCGGCTGCTCGTGCGCCGCCGCGAGCTGCGCGATCATCTTGCGGAAGATCTCCGCGCGGCCGGTGTCGTCGGGCTTCGGGACGGAGATCTTGATGTCGAAGCGTCCGCTGCGGATCAGCGAGTCGTCGACCCGGTGCGGGAAGTTGGTGGTCGCGATGACCAGCACGTTCGGGTTCGCCTCGATGAGGTCGTTCATCTCCTGCTTGAAGATGCCCGCGACGGCGTTGATGGCCTGGCTGGCCGCGTCGCCGCCCGAGCCCGCGTAGCTGATGATCGAGTCGAACTCGTCGAACAGCATCACGGTCGGCACCCGGTAGCGGCGGGCGTCGCGGAAGATCTGCTTGATGTTGCGCTCCGAGCCACCGAGCCACTTGTCGAGGATCTCCGGCGTGCGGATCTCGCGGAAGTCGGCGCCGATCTCGTTGGCGAGCGCGCGGGACAGCATGGTCTTGCCCGTGCCGGGAGGCCCGTACATGAGGATGCCCTGCGGCCGCCGCGCACCCCAGCGCGCCATCGCCTCGGGGTGGCGGAACGAGACCGCGATCTGGCGCAGCTGCGCGACCACGTCCGCGAGCCCGCCGACCTGGTCGAGCGTGACCTCCTGGGTGGTGGTGGTCACCTTCGGGATGGTCTCGCGCGCGATCACGTAGCGCCGGCCCGCGAGGGGCTCGGCGCCCTCCTCGGGCAGCACCGGGATCAGGCCCACGACCACCTGCAGCGTGAGCCGGACCATGGCCGCCAGGTGCTCGGGCGTCACGTCGTCGCGGGGCACCTCGGCCCGCAGCCGCACGACCGAGCCGTCCTCGGAGTGGCTGACCTCGGCCTGCAACCCCGCCGCCGCGTCGGCCAGCACGCTCGCCTGCGGTTCGCGTTGCGGGGCCGGGCCGCTGGGCCGGTCGAGACCGAGCTTCTTGTACGCCGCGACGGCCGCGGTCCCGACGCCGTCATCGACTGCGTCGGCCTCGAGGCGCACCACAGCAACCCGGCCCTGCACGCGTACGACCGCACCAAGC
>CAKUMG010000418.1 GCA_934667465.1 uncultured Actinoplanes sp.
GGCGCACTACGAGACGGCCGACCCGAGCGGGGTGACGCTGCCGTTCGTCATGTTCTTCCTGGCCGCGGCCGGTGCCCTGACGATCACCGGCCCGGTCGCCCCGGACCTGCTCGCCGTGCCCCGCCGCGGGCTGCTGCTGGGTGCCAAGGCGGCGGTGACGGGGCTGCTGGGCTTGGCCGGGGGCCTGTTCTTCGCCGCGCTGACCGTGGCCGGCGCGATGATCCTGGTCGGTGACCGGCCCGCACCGATCGACCCGTGGCCGGCGTGGACGGACGCCGTGCCGGGGATCCTCTGCGCGGCGCTCGTGGCGGCGGCCACCGTCGTCGTGGGGCTGGGGCTGGGTGCCGTGCTGCGCTCGCCCGCGGCGACGCTCTCGACCCTGGGCGGGGTGCTGCTGGTGGCGCCCGCGTTCACGTTCTTCCTGCCGGACCCGTGGGAGCAGCGCGCCGGCTCGGTGCTGCTGCCGAACCTCACCCCGCAGCTGGCGGGCGGCGACCACCCCTACCTGCTGTCGCCGCCCGGCGCCGCCGCGGTGCTGATCGCCTACGTCCTGATCGCCCTCACCGCGGGCACGCTCGCCTTCCGCCACCGCGACGTCTGACGCCCACGGGAACCGCACCGGTGCCCCGACATCTGACGCTCGCGAGGACCCCACATGCCTCCGCGACGATGCCCCGCGCAAACCGGCCCGGTCCCGCTCGAACGCGAGCGCAATGTGCGACGGCCCGCGACAACCACCCGACCTCCGCTCAAGCGCGACCGCGAGGTGTGACGCCGCGCGACAACCACCCGAGCCCACTCAAGCGCGACCGCGCCGTGCGCCGCCCGCAGGGACCTGACCGGCTTTCGCTCGAGCGCGACCGCCACGTGCGGCGCTGCGCGGGGGCCGGTCCGGCCCCCGCGCAGCGGCAGCGACGATCAGGCGCGGCCGCGCGGCAGGCAGCACTTCTTGTACTTGCCGCCCGACCCGCACCAGCACAGCTCGTTGCGCTCCGGCGGCCAGGGCAGCTCCGCGGTGCCCAGCTGCCGCGCGTAGCCCGCGCGGGTCGCCGCGGCGGCCGGGTCGCCGTCGGGGCCCGCGAACGCCTGCAGCCCGGCGACTGTGCCCGGGTGCAGCCCGCGCCCGGCGCCGCCCAGCGTGACCATGCGGCGCTCGGTGCGGGCGCGGTGCTCGTCCCAGGTGGCGCCGTAGGCCTCGGTCAGCGCCGGCCACTGCGAGATGAGCGCGTCGAACTCTTCCAGGGGCCAGAAGAGCAGGTCGGCGGCCGGGTCGGCGGCGGCCTTGGTGGCGGCGCCGGCCAGCTTGTTCTCCAGGCGGTCGGACAGGTTGTCGTGGGTGTCGTGCGGCAGGCCGAGCGCGTGCCGGATCCGGTGCCGCTGCTGGAGCAGGAAGAACAGCTGCCCGGCCTCCTCGGCGCTGCCCGGGTCGGCGGCCTGGCCACGCTCGGCGACAGCGGTCTTGACCGCGTCGGTGAGCCACTGCTCCGCGATCCGGGTGCGCCCGCCGACGGCCAGGGCCGCGGACAGGTAGGCCGCCGCGTCGGGGTCGGTGGCGAGCAGCGGGCGCAGCGGCTCGAGCTCCGCCATGGCCTCTTCCTCGCGGCCGGCGCGGAAGAGGATCCGGGCGCGCAGGGCGCGGGCGGTAAAGGCCTCGCTGTCGTCGCGCTTGCCGTAGGCCTCGAGCGCCTGCTCCGAGTAGCGCAGGGCGGCGTCGAGCTTCGTCCGGCTCTCGGCGATCTCGGCCGCCAGCGTCAGCGCGTAGCCCGCGTCCTCCGGGTCGGCCAGCCGCCCGGCCGCGACGGCCTCGGCCAGCTGGCTCGCGACGCCGAGCGGGTTGGGGGCGCCGAGGGCGGACGCCCGGATCTCGCCGAGGTCGGTCCTGGTCACATCATCTTTGATCGCCACGCGGAAACGGTACTGCGCGGGAACCACCGGCATCGGTTGATCTGGGTCTCATTTTCGGGGAGGGCGACCGCCCGGCCAACGCCCGGAGTGCCCCGCACGCGCCCGGACAACGCCCGCAGAGCTGCGCACGCGTCCGGATCAGGGCCGCCGGCCAGCCACCACCCCGCCGTACAGCGGCCCCGCCACCAGCACCGCCACCGCCGACACGGCGAAAACGAGCCAGAAACCGGACAGAGTGAACTGCAGCACCAGCCACGCGACGACGCCCGCCACGACCCCGGCCGGCAGCGACAGCCTCGCGGCCCGCCACGACGGCGTACGGAAGAGGACAGCAGCAAGCGGCAGATAGAGCACCAGCACCGTCACCGGCCAGACCCGCCCGCTGTCGGTCAGCAGCGAGCGCCCGGCCGCGAGCGCCGCCCCCGCGGCGATGGCCAGCACGGTCTGCAGGAGCACGTAGCGGGCGCCCTTGCGGACCTCCGACTCGGCGGAGGACTCGCCGAAGCCCACGGTCAGGGAGAGCACGGACAACAGTTCGTGGGCTGCGGCGCGGACTGTCGAGCTGGGCATGGCGCCCAGCCTATAGAACCGGGTCTATCGAACCGGGCCGATCCCGGTGAGGGCGAGATCGAGGAGCCGCCCCGCCTGCTCGGGGGCGTCGGGCGCGGCCAGGGAGATCGCGCTGACCAGGGTCAGCAGGTCGTCGGCGGTCACCTCGGGGCGGACCGCGCCGACCGCGCGGGCCTGCTCGACCAGCCGCGACCCGGCGGCGACCATCATCCCGTTGCAGTCGGCGCTTTCGCCCAGCGTCTCGCCGCGGGTCAGCAACGCCGCCGCGAGGCCGCGGGTGGTGGTCACGTACGCCCCCAGCTCGTGCAGCCACGTGACGAGCGTCTCCCCCGGAGGCCCGGTCTCCGCGAGCTCGGCGGCGCGCCGGCCCAGCTCCTCGACCCGGCCGTGGAAGACCGCCTGCAGCAGCGCGAGCCGGCTCGGGAAGCGCCGGTGCAGGGTCGCCGAGCCGACGCCGGCCCGCCGGGCGACCTCCTCGAGGGACACGTCGGCGCCGTCGCGGGCCACGAGCTCGTCGGCCGCGGCGACGATCCGGTCGTAGTTGCGTCGGGCGTCGGCTCGCATGGGCTCCCTTGCCAAAATGGGGTGGTCCTCCATATCGTAGCCGACAGCAAGTGGAGGACAACCCCACTTAAGGACGGAAGAGGTACGCATGACCACCCTCGTGATCGGCGCCACCGGCAACCAGGGCGGGGCCACCGCCCGCGCCCTGCTCAAGGACGGCCGACCTGTACGGGCCCTGGTGCGCAATCCCGGCAGCGACAAGGCCCGCGCCGTCGCCGCGCTCGGCGCCGAACTCGTCACCGGCGACCTGGACGACCACGACTCGCTGGTCCGCGCGGCCACCGGCGCCCGCAGCGTCTTCTCGATCCCCTACCCGGACCTGAACGACCTCGGCTCGGACGCGGAACGCCGCCGCGGGCTGAGCCTGGTCGCCGCCGCCCGCGAGGCCGGGGTGACGCAGTTCGTGCACAGCTCGGTCTCCGGCGCGGGCGACTTCCACCGGTCGGTCCCGGGCTACGGCACGGGCCGCTGGGACGACCTCTACTGGGACCGCAAGGCGGCGATCGACGACGCCGTACGCGATGCGGGCTTCCCGTCCTGGACGGTCCTGCGGCCGGCCACGTTCATGGAGAACCTGGTCGCGTGGTCGCCGATGTTCGGCGACTGGGCCGAGAAGGGCGAGTTCGTCACCGGGTTCGCGGCGGACACCGCGCTGTCCTGGATCGCCGTGGACGACATCGGCGCCGCCGCCGCGGCCGCGATCGCCGACCCGGCCGCGTTCCACGGCCGGACCATCGAGCTGGGCGCGGAACTGCTGACCATGACCGAGGTGGCCGCGATCCTGACCGAGGTCCAGGGGCGGCCCGTCACCGCGCCGGTGCTGAGCATGGACGAGGCCGTGGCGCGCGGCATGGCGCCGTACATGATCAAGCCTCTCGCCATGATGAACGAGGTCGGCCAGCCCGCCCGGCCGGAGCACGCGGCCGCCGCCGGCCTGACGCTGACCGGCTTCCGCGCCTGGGCGGAGCAGCACCTGGCCTGAGTTCCCGCATTTCGCCGGCCTGGCCCCTGACCTGCGGATATCCTCGGCCCGGTGCAGCCGGTGATCGAATCCGCGATGGCCACGCCGGACGGCTGGCGGGTCGAGGTCGTCCGCCGCGGGCGCTCGCGCTGGTACCGCATCGTCCACGGCGGCGACATCCTCGACTGGCTCTCCCTCGCCGGCGTCCAGCGCATCCTCACCGAGGCCGGCGTCGACCTCGCCGACCTGCACGAGACCCCCCTCGATCAGCCGCGCCCGGCGAAGGCACCGCCCGGGCAGCCGCGCACGGGGAAGCGGGCCGGCCCCGGTGCGGCCTGAGACGCGCCACCCGAGCGTGACATCGGAGGCAAGTCAAGGGAGCACGACGCAGCGGCGGCACCGCGCCTCGTAGGTGTAGGTGCCGTCGTCCGGCAGCGCGGTCGACGGCGCCAGCTCGCGGATCATCGGCTTGCCGTGCTCGAGGACCTGGGTGTGCGTCGCGTCGAGGGAGCGGCACACGTCGCACACCGCCCGCCGGTAGATGACCTTCTCGGGCGCCAGTTCGAGCAGCGCGCGCACCGGGGCGAACAGCTGCCCGCGGTGGTCGAGGTCGATCCCGGCGACGACGACCTTGATCCCGGAGCGGACCGCGACCCCGAGCACCGCGACGTCGGCGACGGTGAACATGTGCACCTCGTCGACGCCGATCACCTCGACCCCGCCGTCCGCGGCCCCCTCGAGGGTGGTGGCCTTCACGGTCACCAGGCTGCCGCCCGAGCGCGACGTCACCGCCGTGTCCCGCCCGTGCCGCGCCGACTGGTAGATGCGGTGCGGCACGCCCGCATGCTGCAGCGGGGACAGCAGGCTGATCATCTCGAGCGACTTGCCGCCCTTCATCGGGCCGAGGATCACGGTCAAATCCATGCCGCAGACCGTGCCATCGACCACCCCCGCCGCGCCAGCCGCCCGCCGCTGCGGAGACGACTGCCACACATCCGTACGCCGCCCGGCGCGCGCCGGGCGGCGTACGGCCTCAGCGGGATCCGCGCTTCTTCCCCCGCGCCTCGGCGACGGAGGCGACCACGAGACCGCCGAGCGCCGTGCCGCCGAAGACCAGGATCGCGCCGACCGCGAACAGGCCGCTGTCGTCGGTCGCGGCGGCCCCGGCGGTCCACGCGGCAGTGAACGCGACGGTCAGCGCGGCCACCGCCCACCACTTGCGGACGCCGAGCAGCACCGCCCCCGCCAGGACCGCGGCCAGCGTCAGCACGCACCCGGCCACCTGCCACACCTCGTACGGGCCGGTCTGGTTGCCCGCCGCGTCGACCTGGTACCCGGTGTCCCACCCGAGCCACCCGAACCACGTACCCACGCCGAGCGCGGCCACTGCGAGAGCGCCGCCAACTTGCTGCTTGATCATGCGCTCAACCTATGACCCGGATCGAGTCGCACGAATGAGCATCCGTACCCAGACCCGACCCGCCGCGGGCCCACCCGGCGAGCGCCGAGGTCGCGCGCGTCGGCCGGCCGGCGCGCGCGAACACCGCCCGAGCCTGACGCAGAAGCGCGCCCGGAAGCCCGTACACGCGAAAAGAAAGGCAGGAAGAGCGCAATGCGACTATCGACGGTTCTCAACGGCTCGCGCATGACGGAAACATGACTGTCACGGGCGCGTAACAAAGCCCGCTCGCAACCGATCGGTGGGAGGCGACGATGCCAGCCAACAGAGCGGTGATCTACCAGGGACCCGGCCGCGTCGAGGTGCGCGAGATCGACTACCCCTCGTACGAGATGAGGGACGGGCCCGGCGTCAACAAGGCCAACATCGGGCGGCGCACCCCGCACGGCGCCGTGCTCAAGACCGTGGTCAGCACCATCTGCGGCTCCGACCAG
>CAKUMG010000419.1 GCA_934667465.1 uncultured Actinoplanes sp.
GGGCCGGGCACCCCGGGCGGTGGTGACCCGATGACCCTGTCCCAGTCCGACTTCGAGTTCGTGTCGGCGATGGTCAAGCGCGAGGCGGCCATCGTCCTCGCGCCCGGCAAGGAGTACCTGGTCGAGGCGCGGCTGATCCCGGTCGCCCGGCAGGTGGGCGCGGCCAGCGTCGCCGACTTCATCGGCAACCTGCAGCGCAAGCCGAACTCGGCCGACCAGCGCCGGATCATCGACGCGCTCACCACCAACGAGACGTCGTGGTTCCGCGACCGGGAGCCCTTCACCGCGTTGAGCGACGTGGTGCTGCCCGAACTGGTGAAGAGCCGGGGCAGCTCGCGCCAGCTGCGGTTCTGGTCCGCCGCCAGCTCCAGCGGGCAGGAGGCGTACAGCCTGGCGATCACGCTCCAGGAAGCCCTGCCGCCCGGATGGTCGTACGACATCATGGGCAGCGACATCTCCACCGAGATGATCAAACGGGCCGAGGCGGCCGAGTACAGCCAGGTCGAGGTCAACCGCGGGCTGCCCGCCACCCAGCTCGTGCAGTACTTCGAGCGGGTGGGCGCGCACTGGCGGATCGCACCGCACCTGCGGCGCAACGTCACGTTCAAGCACATGAACCTGACCACCCCGCTGCCGCCGATGCCGCCGTTCGACGTGATCTTCCTGCGCAACGTGCTCATCTACTTCGACGTCGCGACGAAGAAGTCGGTGCTGCGCAACGTCGCCCGGCTGCTGCGGCCGGACGGCTGGCTCTTCCTCGGCGCGGCCGAGACCACGATCGGGATCGACGACAACTACGAACGGGTGGCGGCCGGACGGACGTCCGCCTACCGGGTCCGAAACGCGGTGCCGGCCGGCGCCGTCAGGAAGGGGTGAGCTGCGGTGCGCGCCATGGTGATCGACGATTCGCGGGCGATGCGGATGATTTTGAAGCGCATCGTCGCGAAGCTCAATTTCGAGGCGGTGGAGGCGGGTGACGGTCAGGAGGCCCTCGACCTGCTCGCCACGATGACCGAGGTGCCGGAACTGGCCCTCATCGACTGGAACATGCCCAACATGAACGGGCTCGAGTTCGTGACCAAGGTCCGCGCCGAACCGCGGCTGCGGGAGATGACCCTGGTCATGGTGACCACGGAGAGCGAACAGAGCCAGATCGTCCGGGCGCTCGCCGCGGGCGCCCACGAATACGTGATCAAGCCCTTCACGGAAGGCGCGATGATCGAGAAGCTGGCCCTGCTGGGCCTGGTACCGACCGGAGCGAACTCATGAGCGTCGAAACCGTCGTCACCGAGGACGACCTGGCCGAGATGGTCGAACAGGTCTGGGCGTCCTACCTCGACCCCGAGGGGGTCAGCCCGCTGATCCCCACCGGCGACGACAAGCAGGCCACCGAGGTGCACTCGACGGTGTCGATCACCGGCACCTGGCACGGCCACCTGGTCTACGCCTCGTCGATGCTGGCCGCCCGCAAGGCCGCCGCGGCGTTCCTCGCCATGGAGATGGACGAGGTGGGCCAGGAGGACGTCTCCGACGTGCTCGGCGAGCTGGCGAACATCGTGGGCGGCAACGTCAAGGCGATGCTGCCGGCGGGGTGCTTCCTGTCGCTGCCGACCGTGGTCCTGGCGCCCGACACGGCCTCGTACTACCCGGCCGCCGAGCGGATCAGCGGCCTGTGGGGCGTGTGGGACGGCGAGAACATCAACATCTCGATGTGGCAGAGCACCAAACAGGGGGAGCAGGCATGAAGATCCTGATCGCGGACGACAGCCGCGTGATGCGCCAGATCGTGACCCGGACGCTGCGCCAGGCCGGCTTCGACAACCACGACCTGGTCGAGGCGGCCGACGGCGCCGAGGCGGCCGCCAAGGCCGCCTCCGAGAACCCGGACCTCATCATCTCGGACTGGAACATGCCCGAGATGACGGGGATCGAGGTCCTGCGCAAGCTCAGGGCCGACGGCAACAACGTCAAGTTCGGCTTCGTCACGTCGGAGTGCACGGACGAGATGAAGAACGCGGCGGAGAGCGCCGGCTCGGCCTTTTTCATCGTCAAGCCGTTCACAGCTGACCAATTCCAAGAGGCCTTCACTCCTATTTTGGGATGATATCTCCATGTCTGACACCTCGGTACTCCCCGCATCCCTGGCCGTACGCAACCTCTTCGAGGACCTGCTCGGCCGGGATGTGAACGTCTCACCCGGCGATCCCATGACGGCGGAGGACCTGCCGCTGGGCGCGATCGCCATCTACACGGACCCGACCCAGAAGATCTACGCGGTGATGGGCATGCAACTCGCGCTGGCGGCCAACGTGGGCGCTGCCCTGGGTCTGCTCCCCGCCGGCGCTGCCGAGGACGCCGTCGACGAGAAGCAGCTCTTCCCCAACCTCGCCGAGAACGTGGGTGAGCTCTACAACGTGCTCACCAGCCTGCTCAACCGCGAGGGGGCCCCGCACGTCAAGCTCTACCAGGTCATCTATCCCGGCCAGGACCTGCCGAACGACGCCCGCGCCCACTTCCT
The DNA here is from genome assembly GCA_934667465.1 of uncultured Actinoplanes sp. GTDB lineage: Bacteria > Actinomycetota > Actinomycetes > Mycobacteriales > Micromonosporaceae > Actinoplanes. The sequence goes on from CAKUMG010000419.1 coordinate 2,519, forward strand.
GGCGCTGGGCAAGCGGCTGGACCTGACCATCGAGGTCGCGCGCTACGGCAAGGGGAAGTTCTCCCTCTCCATGGCGTGACCCGTGGCGTCACCCGCAACCATCGCACCGCACGGCCCCCGTCCTGCTCCCGGGACGGGGGCCGTCGCGCGTCCGGGAAATGTGTGCCGATCTCGGAAATCGGCTGGGCCTTGCTCCATGACACGCCTAGTCTTGCATGCACATGACGAACGCCTAGCCAAGGAGGCGAATGCACATGGACGTGGACGTGAACGAGTCCGAGATCGAGATTGTCCGGTGGACCCGGGAGGAGTGGGTGAAGCTGGCGAACGAAGGGCTCGAGGAGCTCGGGGTGACCTACGAGGAACTGAAACGGATGTCGGAGGAGCGGGACTTCGAGTCGGCCGAACACATCAAGCTGTGGATGGCCATCGGTGGCACGCTCTGAGTTGTCGCGGCAGGCGCACCGCTTCGCCGCGAAAATGCAGCAGCTTCTGAACGGCACGATCGCCCCGGGTGCGCAGATCGGCGGTGGTGAGGGCGGGCGGCGGTTCCGGCCCGCGCTCGAGGACGTGATCGAGTTCCTGGTGGACGAGCAGCTGGTCCGGCCGCGGGAGGGCTGGCTCGGCGCGCTGGACCGCTCGCGCCGGGAGTTCCGGGAGATCCAGCTCCGGGCCGCCGTCCGCAGGGATCCCGAGGTGGCGCGCCAGGCCCTGATGGGTCTGGCGCGCTGAGAAAGCCGGCGCACTGAGGCGCCCGGCGTGCCGAGAAGGGGCGGCGTGCCGGGGCTCAGGGGTGGGCGGCGGTGTCGCGGTCGGCGGATGAGGCCGGGCGGGGCAGCGGGGCCGTCGGCAGGTGGGCCAGGTCGTTGTCGCGGCGGAGGCGGCCGGCGGCGCGGCTGAGGCTGCGGCGGGCCGGGATCAGGTGCTGCGGGGCGGCCGACCAGGAGTAGCGGACGAGTTCCGCGGGGCGGGGCCGCGAGGAGCCGGAGAGCTCGTATCCGTGCGCGGCCAGGCGGCTGCCGAGCGCCGCCTCGCAGAGCGCGATCTCCTCGGCGGTCAGCCGGGACTCCCAGCTCCGGACGCGCTGGGTGGTGACCGGGGTGTGGGTCCGGGCGTGCCAGGTCTTGAAGGACGGCACGGCGACCTCGGCGACCGAGGAGGGTTCCGCCATGGCGGGGTCGTAGTCTTCGCCCAGGTATCCGCACAGCTCGGTCAGGCTGCCGTGCGGGTCCGCGACCAGGTCCTCGTAGCGCAGCTGGAACCACTGTGAGTTGTCCAGCCGGCGGGCGGCGCGGCGGGCGTCGTCGACGGCGCGGGCCCAGGCCGCCACGGTGGCGTAGATGTCCTTGCGGTGCCAGGACATCTCCTTGAGCGAGGCCACGCAGTCGCGGCCGTCGCGGACGATGTTGACGAACTGCGCGTCCGGGAAGAGCCGCAGCAGGATGTCGATGTTGTGCAGGTAGGCGGGGCGCTTGTCGCCCCAGCGCGGCTTGCCGAACCGTGCCGCGTACCCCTCGAAGATCGTGCCGAGCACCGAGCCCAGGGTGCCCTGGGCGGCGGCCATGCGCTCGACGGTCTCCTCGGGGTCGAGGCCGAGGTCGCAGAAGCGGGTCTCGCGCCGGTCGACGATGCGCCGGGCGAGGGCCCGCCGGTTCGCGGCGACGCGCAGGTCGCCGAACTCGCGGCGTTCGCGATAGGCGGCCAGCACGAACCGGGTCTCCGGCGGGATCGCGATCCGCGGGTGGGCGTGCAGCATGAGCTGCAGCATCGTGGTGCCCGATCGCGGGCAGCCGACGACAATGATCGGGCGGTCACTGGACACCGGTCACCTCTGGGCATGCGCTCACCGGCGATACCATAATGTCCGAATGGCGAATTATTAACGACCTGTAACGGTGTGTCGTAGAAAGTTAGGCCGGTTGCCCGCCGTCCTGCTCGCCGTTGTCCGGGGTGGGCGTGACCCGGGTGCCCGGCTCGTCCTTCTTGCCGTAGCCCGCGGTGACGAAGCGGAGCGCGGCCAGCAGGATCGCGGCGACCGGCACCGCGATGAGGAACCGGATCAGCACCTCGGTGATGTCGATCTCGTCGAGGACGAAGCGGTACAGCGCCGGCGCGCTGATGAGCAGCGCGAACAGCAGGACGGACGGGCGGATCACCGGTTCACCCCCGGCGGGGCCGGCGCGGCAGGGCGGCCATCGGGACGACGTCCGCGGCGATCCGGGCGCAGAGCATGGCCGCCCACGAGTGCGGGGTGGCCGGCTTGCCGTCGAGCGACACGATCGGCAGCTCCAGGCCCAGCACCGTGGCCGGGTCCGAGGTGATGTCGACGTTGTGCACCACCAGGGCCTCCACCTCGCCGAGCGTGCGCAGGTGCCGGGCCGTGTCCGCGGTCTTGCGGGTCGCGTCGACCACCGCCCAGACCGCGGTCGCGCCGATGGCCCTGCTCATGTCCTCGAGCCGGATCGGATCGGTGCGGCCCACCGTCGCGTCGACCAGCACGATCCAGGCGTGGTCCGCGTTCTGCAGCTTCTCCGCCTTGGTCCTGGCGGTCTCCGGGTCGCCCAGCAGCCGCGACGAGTGCAGGCCGGTCCCGGCCGCGGTAGGGCTGCCCAGCAGCAGGTGTGCCTGGTCCAGGCCGGCCTCCTCGCACAGTTTGCGCCCGATCGGCAGCGCGTGGTCGAGGTCCCCGGCGAGGATCAGGATCTCGCCGGGCGCGTCCGGGATCGCCGGGGGCGAGGGGCGCGCGGCGAGCACGCTCAGCACCCCGGCGTAGGTGTCGCCGCCGGTGATCTGGGCGGCGAGATCCTCGGGCATGCCGACCCGCAGGAGGTTCTGCTGCACCTGGTCCCAGTGCCCCGGCGGCATGGACGGCATCGGCGGGACGGAGGTCGGGGTGAGCATGGTCCCCGGGACGGGCGCCGCCGGGGTGTGCCGGTCCAGGCCCAGACCGCCGAGCTGTTCGACCAGGCTCGTGGGCGTGGCCGCCGGCGAGGTGGGAGCGAGACCGTACGCCGCAGCCGGCGACCGTGGCGGCGCCGGGCTCTGCGCCGCCCGGGCCGCGGCGGGGTTCGGCGTGACCGGGCTGTCGTCCACGCCAAGGCCCCCCATCAGCTCGGCCAGCGACGGCACCGGCGGCAGTGGCCGGGTCGCGTGCCCGTGCCCGCCGCCGTTGACGGGCGCGCCGGTCGCCTGGGCGGGCCGGAACGGCTTCACCGACGGGCCGTCGTCGTCCTGCGGCGCCCCGGGCTTCGGCCGCTGGTACGCCTCCGCCCGGTCCAGATTCGCCATGAGCTCGGCGAACGCGGACTGCGGATCGGCGAGCCCCCGTTCGGGAGAGGCTCCCGGCGCCGCGGGAGCCCCGAGCCCCCCGGAGC
>CAKUMG010000420.1 GCA_934667465.1 uncultured Actinoplanes sp.
CCCCTGACCGCCGCGCCCCTGCTGACCGGCACGCTCGTCCGCGCCCTGCCGCCGCGGCCCGCCGCGCTCGCCGGCCTGTCGCTGCTGCCCGGCGCGCTCACCGGAACCCTGCCGCTGCGCCCCCGCGGGCGCGTCCTTGCCCGGCCGCCACTTGCGCGGGGCCTTGTCCGGCAGTGCCTCGCCGGAAGCCGAAACCCGGGTAGGCCGGAGTTCGACCGGACCCGAAGCCTTGGTGACCCGCCGCTCCCCCGAGCCCGAAGCCGAACCCCGAGTCGGCCGACGCTCCCCCGAGCCCGAACCCGAGCCCGCCGAACCCTGACCGGCCCGCCGCACACCCGAGCCGGAGCCCGAACCCTGACCGGCCCGCCGCGCACCCGAACCCGAAGAACCCGAGTCCGACCCCGGACCCCGCCGCTGCTCGCCGCTGGTGTCGCTCATGCGGTCACCGTGCCCAGCAGCGTGCCGTCCGGACCGGCCACATGGATCGGCGCGTCCGCCCCGAGGTCCCGTACGGCGGCGTGACCCGCCCCGTCGAGCGTGTCCGCCTCCGTCGCCACGGCGGCCGCCTCCAGGCTCTTCGCACCGGCGGCCACCGCCGACGCCACGGCGAGCTGCAGCGCGGTGACCTGGAGGCTGGGCAGCGCGACAGTGGCGGCGGCGTAGGTGCGGCCGTCCTGGTCGCGTACCGATGCGCCCTCGATCGCACCCACGCGGGCGCGCGCCCCGCGGGCCAGGGTGACCAGCTTCGCGTCCTCCGCGCTGAGCTCGGCGTCGGTGACGGAAGCGGGAATGGTCTGATCAGGCATCGGCGTGCTGTCTTTCCTCGGTGTCGTTGTCGGTGCCGGCGGAGGCCGCCGGCGGGGTCTCGGCCCGGCGCACGAGCACCGAGTCGATCCGGTTGCGGCGGCCGGTGGTGCCCTCCGCGATCAGGTGCAGGCCGCCCACGTCGACGGTGGCGCCGGGGATCGGCACCCGGCCGAGCGTCTGCGCGAGCAGGCCGCCGACCGTCTCCACCTCGTCGGCGGGCAGCTCCACCCCGAAGATCTCGCCCAGGTCCTCGATCGGCAGCCGGGCGGTCACCCGCACGGCGCCGTCGTCCAGCTGCTCGACGGGCGGGCGTTCCACATCGTATTCGTCGGTGATCTCGCCGACGATCTCCTCGAGGATGTCCTCGATGGTGACCAGGCCGGCCGTGCCGCCGTACTCGTCGACCACGATCACCACGTGGGTGCGGGCCGCCTGCATCTCCGACAGCAGGTCGTCGACGGGCTTGGACTCGGGCACGAACGTCGCGGGACGCATCACCTCGGCCACCGGCATCGCCGACGCGGCCGGGTCGCCATTCTGCGTGCGGCGCACCACGTCCTTGAGATAGAGCACGCCGAGCACGTCGTCGACGCTGTCGCCGATCACCGGGATGCGCGAGAAGCCGGAGCGCAGGAAGAGGAACAGCCCCTGCTGGAGGGACTTCGGCGCCTCGATCCAGACCATCTCGGTCCGGGGCACCATCACCTCCCGGGCGATCGTGTCACCCAGCGCGAACACCGAGTGGATCATCTCGCGCTCGCCGTGCTCCACGACGCCGCGCTGCTCGGCCAGGTCGACCAGCTCGCGCAGCTCCACCTGGCTGCCGAACGGGCCCTCGGGGAAGCCCTTGCCCGGGGTCACGGCGTTGCCGATCAGGATCAGCAGCGACGCGAGCGGGTTGAGGACGCGCCCGATCCAGCGGACCAGCGGCGCGGTCGCGAGGCCCACGGCGTACGCGTGCTGGCGGCCGACCGTCCGCGGCGCGACGCCGACCACGACGAAGCTGACCACGGTCATCGCGCCCGCGGTGACCAGCGCCGAGCGCCAGCCGACCCCCCAGCTGTCCACGGCGACGAGCGCGACCAGCGTGGTCGCGGTCAGCTCGCAGAGCAGCCGCAGGAGCAGCAGCAGGTTGAGGTGCCGGACGACGTCACCGGCGACGGCGGTCAGCGCGGCGGCACCGCGGCGGCCCTCCCGGGCCATCTCGGCCGCCCGGGCGGGTGACACGGTGCCGAGCGCGGCGTCGGTCATCGACGCCAGGCCGGCCAGGAAGACCAGCACCACGGCCACGCCGATCAGCTGCAGATCGGGCAGCCCCGCGGGGGTTGCGGCCGCGCTCGCCCCGTCGGCGAGCACGGCCCAGGTTCGCGGCAGGGTATCCATCGCGGTCAGCCGCTCCGCCGGCCGGAGCGCCAGCTCTGCAGCAGCCGGGCCTGGAGACCGAACATCTCTTTCTCCTCCTCGGGCTCCGCGTGGTCGTAGCCGAGCAGGTGCAGCACGCCGTGCACGGTCAGCAGGTGCAGCTCGTCCGCGGCGGTGTGCCCGGCCGTGACGGCCTGCTTGGCGGCCACCTCCGGCGCGAGGACGATGTCACCCAGCAGCGCGGGCTCACCGGCACCGGCCTCGCCGGGACCGTGGTCGACGCTGCCCTCGTCCATCGGGAAGGCGAGGACGTCCGTCGGGCCGTCGCTGCCCATCCACCGATGGTTGAGCTCGGTCATGTAGTCGATGTCGACGAGCAGGATCGACAGCTCGGCGAGCGGGTTGACCCCCATCTCCTCGAGCGCGTGCCGGGCCACCGCGAGAATCGCGTCGGTGTCGACCTCGACTCCCGACTCGTTGGCGATCTCGATGGACATGTGGTGCGTTACCCCTGCTTCCGATCCGGCGCCGGTCTCCCGGCGGCTCCCGGGACGGTCGAGCGGCCGCCCCTGCGTGCAATTGTGGTGAACTCGCCCGCCGGCGGGCGAGTGCTCCCGCCGGCTTCGTGCGCATCGCGGCGAGCAAACCCCACCGCGAGACCAATCCTCCCGTACGCCCGGCGGCCCCCACGCCGCAGGTCGGGCAAAGCCCGCCAACCGGCCCCCACCGTCGCGCCACGGGCCCGCCCAGAGCCCGGCAACCGGCCTCCCACCGGCGCGCCGCGGGCCCGCGCAAAGCACAACGACCCGGCCCCACGAGGGGGCCGGGTCGGATGGCGTGCCGAGGCGGTCATCCCCGCCGGTTGGGTCGGCCCCCGCCGGCCCCGCGCGCCGGGACGGCCCGCACGCCCTGCTGGCTCGCTTCCTCCCGGGCGGCGTCGAACCGCTCGTACGCGTCGACGATCTCCGCGACCAGCCGGTGCCGCACCACGTCGGACGACGACAGCTCGGCGAAGTGCACGTCGTCGACCCCGTTCAGGATCTGCCGCACGAGCCGCAGCCCGCTGACCGTGCCGCCGGGCAGGTCGACCTGGGTGATGTCGCCGGTCACGACGATCTTGGCGCCGAACCCGAGCCGCGTCAGGAACATCTTCATCTGCTCGGGCGTCGTGTTCTGCGCCTCGTCCAGAATGATGAACGCGTCGTTGAGCGTGTTGTGCGTGACGATCATGTCGTCCGTCACATACAACGAGTCGGCCGCGGCGACCGAGATGCAGACGGTCTCGGCCTCCCCCGCCGGCTCGATCGCCTCGATGAACCGCATCGGCCGGCCGCCCCCGGTGACGTCGTATGCCGCGGCCTTCCGGGCCAGACGGAACGGCGAAACCCCGGCGGGCAGCCGGATGTCCAGGACGAACGCGTCGTTGCGGTAGAGCACCGGCCGCCCGTTGGCGAAGCCGGGCTTGCGGCCCTCCGCCGGGCGGCAACGCCAGTAGGCGACACCCCCGAGCGAGCGGACCAGGAACACGACATCGTCGCGAAGCTGCGGGGAGCGCGTCGTGTACTGGATGCGGCAGGTCCTGCCCCGCTGGTCGACCGGACCACCGTCGCTGTCCAGCAGCCCCTGAAGCATCGCGAGGCGCACCGCCGGGCTGTTGAACTTGTACTGCTCGGGAACGAACTTCGTCTCCGAGCGCGTGCCCGCGAGACCGAGCTCGCGCAGTGCCACGGTTACCGGGTTCGCCACCAGCAGGCCGCCACGTCCGCCGGCCGGGTGCCGCAGCACGTAGTCGACCTTGGTCTTCTGCCGCAGCTCGATGCCGGGCAGCTCCGCTTCCAGCGCCTCCGCGAGCTCCGGGTCGGCGGTGCTGAACGCCGGAGTGGTGCTTGTCGTCAGACAGCCGTCGCCGAGCAGCAGACCCAGGGCGTAGGGAGCCAGCGGCACTTCCTGCGGCACGAACTCGACCGCGTCGACCAGCGGCAGCTCGAACCGGTGCACGTGGCCCCGGCGCAGCTTGCCGATCATCTCCCTGGTCTCCAGCGTGCGGGACGGCCGGTGGTGACTCCGGTCGTCCGGCGTCCGCACGGTCCAGAGGTGCTCCCCGCAGGCCAGCGTGGAGGCGCCGTCCTGGGTGCTGACGCGGTAGACCTCCTTGCGGCCCTGCGGATGGACGCCGAGCACCGGTGTCGGCGAACCGTCCGAGCCGACCACCAGGTCACCGACCCGGAGGTCACCGATCGCCCGCCAGCCGTCCGGCGTCAGGACCGGTTGCGTGACGGGCTGCGCCCGGCCGCGCATGTAGGCCAGCGGGGCGACCTCGATCGTGCCGGCCTGCATGAGGCGCGGGATCGTCTCGGGGTCGAGCATGTCGTGCAGGGCGTCGTAGAGCGGCCGCAGGTAGGGGTCGATCTTCTCGTTCAGCGTGCCGGGCAGGAAGCCGAGCCGCTCGCCCGCCTCGACGGCCGGGCGGGAGAGGATGTTGAGGGTGAGCACCTCCGCGGGACGCTCGGCGGTGCCTTGCTCCAGCATGGCGACGGTGCGCCGGACCGCGTCGACGGTCAGCGTCTCGCCCTTCTCGATCAGCTCGATGAGCTCCGAGAAGAGCCGCTCCGCCGTGGCGTTGTCCGCGGGGGCGCCGGTGATGGTGATCTCGTTGCCACGCACGTGCACGTCGCTGGCCAGGGTGCGCTCGACGAGACGCAGGATCTCGTCCTTGGGGCCGAGCAGGTTCACCATGATCTTCGGGTCGGAAACCGAGATCTTGGTCTGCACCCGAGCGGCAGCACTGCTGTGTTCGGTGCCGGTCATAGGGGCGGCCGTAGGGCCTCTGCCACCTGCTCTCTGTCTCGTCCCCGCCACTGCCGGGCGGAGCGCCTCAAGGACCGTGCCATCGTATCCGCTCCGGCCCGCCGCCGCCGAGGGCATTAACGACCGTTTCGGCGTACGGCACCCCCCGCCGCCGCCGGAAGGAAGACTGTGACCACGGCGATGTGCCGGAAGCGCCGATCCGGGGAACGACCATGCTGGCCGAGGTTCTGCTCGACACCGCCATCGACGTGCACTACCGGTTCCTGACCCTGGGGCCGGCCGACGGGGACCCCGGCGACCTGGAGGAAGCCGCCCGGGGCCAGGTGAACGGCCTCTGCCAGGCGGCCGTCCCGGGTCGTCTGCGCATGGTCACCGGTTTGCACACCGGGAACGTGCACGTCCGCATCGAGCTGCACGATGGAGAACCCCCGCTCGGTGACGAGTGGGAGGATGCGGTCGAAACGATCTTCGCCACCACGGACGACGACCTGTGGCTCACCGCGTTCGACAGCGGGGAGGGGCCCGTCGACCTGCCGCCCGGGACCTATCGGGTGCGGTACTGCGCCCGGGGCTTCGAGGCGGCCCACGACCTGGACACTCTCCTGGACGGCGAGCCGGTGGACCACTACCTGGTGCAGTTCTGGCCACTCGCGGGCGCCGACCGGATCCTGCGCACCAGCGGCCCGGCGGCCACGTACTGGCACACCGAGGGGCTTCGGCCTCTTCCGGACGCGGACGAACTGCGGGACCGGGTGCGTGCCGTCCGTACCCGCCGGGCGGAGCGGCAGGCCGAGCAGGAGGACGGGTACGACGCCGGCGACATGTGGGGCGGTGACCCGCCGGACGATCCCCGGGTGCTCGACTCCGCCGACGGCACGGCGAGCCTGTGGCAGCTGGAC
>CAKUMG010000421.1 GCA_934667465.1 uncultured Actinoplanes sp.
GGTCAGGATCGCGGCGGCGAAGGCGGCGGGGGCCTCCTGGGGGAGGTTGTGGCCCGCGTCGATGCGGCGGTGTTCGTGGCGGGCGGTGAACATGGCGGACTGCGCGGCTGTGCCGCCCGGCTTGAGGATGTCGTGGACGCCGTCGAGGGTCACCGCCGGCACGGTGATCGGGGGGCGGGCGGCCAGCCGCGCCTCGAGGTCATCGAGGGACGGGTCGCCGGGTGCGAGGCCAAAGGCGTGGCGGTAGGCGTGGATGACGACGTCGACGAAGTCGGGGTTGTCGTAGGAGGCGGCGGTCCGCGCGAAGGTGGGTTCGTCGAAGTGCCAGCCGGGCGACCACTGCTGCCAGAGCATGCGGCACAGCCCCCGGCGGTTCGTGGCCAGGACCTCGCGGCCGCGTTCGGTCTGGAAGAGATGCTGGTACCAGACGGCGTGTTCGAGGGCGGGGTCGTGGGCGTGCCGCTGGTCGTCGATGTCGATGATGTCGTAGCTCGCCATCGACACCAGGCCCGCGACCCGGTCCGGCCACAGCGCGGCGGCGACGCAGGAGGCCAGACCGCCCCAGTCGTAGCCGGCCACGACGGCCGTCCGGAGGTTCAGGGCGTCGAGCAGCGCGATCAGGTCGGCGCCGAGGGCGGCCTGCTGCCCGCTGCGCACGGTGGCGGCCGAGCGGAAGCGGGTCGGGCCGAAGCCCCGGAGGTAGGGGCGGAGGACCCGGGCGCCCGCGTCCACCAGCGCGGGCACGACCTCGTCGTAGGCGTGCACGTCGTAGGGGAACCCGTGCGACAGGACGACGGGCCACCCGCCGGCCGGCCCGTCCTCGCGGTAGGCGATCGACAGCACGCCCGCGTCGATGGTCTGCACGGTGATGTCGGTCGTCACGTCACCATGCTGACCCATGACGCCCGCATCCGCGCCCGGGCGGCGCGATCTCCCGGTCGAGGGCGCCCACGGGCAAGGACGCTCGCGGGCAAGGACGCTCGCGGGCAAGGACGCTCGCGGGCAAGGACGCTCGCGAGTAAGGACGCTCGCGAGTAAGGACGGCGGCGGGCGGACGTCCGAGGGGAGCGGGTCAGGCGGGGACGGTGAGGTCGGCGCCGGCGCGGATGACACCGGTGAGGGTTTCGGTGGGGGCGACCGTGGCGCCCGGCCAGATGACGCTGCGGGTGACGTCGCCGGCGACGGTGGCGTAGGCGCCGATGACCGAGGATTCGACGAGGCCCGAGACGGTGGCGGTCGGGTCGGTGGTGCCGGCGGCCGCGTGGAGGTTGGCGGCGAGGTAGTCGCGGGGGGTGCCGGTGTCGAGGTAGGTGCCCGCGTACGGGACGAGGTCGAGCTCGCCCGCGGCCTCGGCGGGGCGCCAGACGGTGTGGACCAGGTCGGAGAAGGCGGGGGTGAGGTCACGGACGTAGCGCCACGGCAGCAGCGAGAAGCCGGCGAAGCTGCGCCCGCCGAACTCGCCGGTGCGGCCGGAGGCGGGAGCGACGGTGAGCATGCGTACGGTGTCGCCCGCCCAGCCGTCGAGGAGCGCCGCGATGTCCTTGCCCGGGTCGCGGGCCGGGTCGGCCAGGTAGGCGTCCGCGTTGCCGACCAGCACGCCGCGCCCGTCGATCCAGCCGCGGAGCAGGCCGAGGGCGCCCGAGGTGCCGAGCGGGCCGTCCGGCTCGACCGAGACGTGGGCTCGGGTGCCGACGTGCGCGACGACCTGCTCGCCCAGGTAGGCGGCGTTGACGGCGGTGTCGAGGCCCAGCGCCGCCACCCGCTGCAGGGCGCGGTCGAGGAGGGCGACGTTGCCGACCGGGCACAGCGCCTTGGGGAGCAGGGTCGTCAGTGGACGCAGCCGCTGCCCCTCCCCGGCCGCCAGGATGACCGCGCAGATCCCGCTCACGGCGCCACGCCCTCGGCAGCCGCGCCGGCGGCGGTCAGGAGGCCGCGCCGGGAGCCGAGGCCGCGCCGCGGGCTGGGGCCGTTCGAGAAGCTCATGACGCCGCGCCGTTGGTGGCGGCGCGCGGGCCCATGCCGTAGATGCCGAGGACCTTGGCCGTGTTCGGCGTCAGGGGCGGCAGCTGGTCGAGCGCGAACCAGCCCGCCTCGAGCACCTCGCCGCCGTCGACGATCAGCTCGGTGGTGGACGCCGGGACGGCACCCTCGAAGATCATGTCGACCCAGCCGCGGGCGTGCACGATCGCGTTGGGGACGGCGGGGGAGAGGGCTTCCGGGTCGAGCCGGACGCCGGACTCCTCGTGCAGCTCGCGGGCGGCGCCGACGTGCGGCGGCTCGGCCTTCTTGAGCAGGCCGGCGGGCAGGCCCCAGGCGCGGCCGGGGGGCTGGCGCAGCAGCAGGAGGCGGCCGGGGCCGGTGGCCTCGGAGTCGCGGATCAGGCAGACGGCGCCGACGAGGTATTTGGGGACGACCAGCCGCACGATGCGGCGGCGCACCGGATGCGGCAGACCGTAGAACGCCTTGTATGCCGCGCCGCGTACCCGCCGAGGAATTCTCACGGCGTCAAGGCTATCGGTGGGCGTCGCGGTGATCAGTCCGGGTGGTCGACCAGGGCGATGAGCTGCTCGACCACCTGGTCGGGCTCGAGGTTGCGCTCGGTCACCGCGACGAGCATCGTCTCGAGGTCGGGATAGCCGAGCTCCTCGGCGAGGCGGCGCAGCGGCACCTCGCTCGCCAGCCCGCGGTCGTGCTTGCGCAGGGTCAGCCCGATGGTGGCGCGGCCCAGCCGGACCTTGTCCTGGATGCTGATGCCGGGGGCGTTCTCCTCGGAGAAGTATCTGTTGATCTGCATCTGGGCCTGGGTCGACTTGACGAAGCCGAGCCATTCCTTGCGCGGGCCCTGGTGGGTGCCGGGCGGGCCGTCCTTCTCCGAGAAGATCTCGACCACGTCGCCGTCGCGGAGCTCCGAGCTGAGCGGGGCGAGCCGGCCGTTGATGGTCGCGGCGAGCGTCTGGTCGCCGGTGCCGGGATTGAGCTCGTACGCGAGGTCGACCGGGGTGGATCCGCCGGGCAGCTCGATCATGTTGCCCTTGGCGAACACCGTGATCTGCTTCTCGGAGAGGTCGCAGCGCAGCGAGGCGAGGAACTGGCCGGCGTCGGTCGCCTCCTCCTGCCATTCGAGCACCCGCTTGAGCCAGGTCAGCTGGTCCTGCCCGGGGGAGAGCGCCTCGGACTTGGGGAAGCGGTAGCCGGTGGCGACGCCGTACTCGGCGCAGCGGTGCATGGAGACCGTCCGGATGAGCACCTCCACCAGGCGGCCGTCGGGGCCGGTCACGGTGGTGTGCAGCGAGCGGTAGAGGTTGTTCTTCGGGGTGGCGATGAAGTCCTTGAACCGGCCGGCGACCGGGCGCCACTGGCCGTGGATCGCGCCGAGCGCCGCGTAACAGTCGGTCTCCGGGCCGTCGACGACGACCGCGATGCGGGGCAGGTCGAACGGCACGGGATGGTCGCCGGCGACCGTGTCCTTCCAGATCGAGTAGTAGTGCCGCGGCCGGGGCTGGACCTCGGCGCTGACCCGCTGGCGGCGCAGGGCTCCGCGGGCCTTGGCGGTCACGTCGGTGAGGTATTCGTCCCAGCCGGGGCGGTTCTTGACGTGCTCGTCGATCCGCGCGTAGGAGTCCGGCTCGAGGTGGTAGAGCACCACGTCGTCGAGGTCGCGCTTGAGCGCCTGGATGCCGAGCCGGTCGCAGAGCGGCACCAGCACGTCGAGGGTGGCGGTCGCGATGCGGGCGCGGGAGGCGGGGGAGCGCGCGTCGAGCGTACGCATGTTGTGCAGTCGATCGGCGACCTTGATCACCAGGACCCGGACGTCCTTGCCGGCGGCGACGATCATCTTGCGGATGGTCTCGCCCTCGGCGGCCTTGCCGTAGAACGCCTTGTCGAACTTGGTGACGCCGTCGACCAGGTGGGTCACCTCGGGACCGAAGTCGCCGTGCAGCGTCTCGAGGGTGTAGCTGGTGTCCTCGACCGTGTCGTGCAGCAGCGCGGCGACCAGCGTGGTCGTGTCCATGCCCAGCTCGGCGCAGATCTGCGCGACCGCGAGCGGGTGGGTGATGTAGGGGTCGCCGCTCTTGCGGAACTGACCGCGGTGCATGTTCTCGGCGACCTGATAGCTGCGGCGCAGGACTCCGGCATCCGCGGTGGGATGGATCGCCCGATGGGTCCGGGTCAGAGTGGTGACCGGGTCGTCGTCATTGCCCTGGAAGCTCAGGAAGGACCGGAGCCGCCGGGCGAGCGGGGTCGCCGGCAGAGCACGTCCCAGTGCGGCGCCGTGGCCGGCGTCGACGTCCACTCTCGGACACCTCCTCACCGTTCGCCGTGCGGGGCGCGACACCCCGTCAGCGGCTCGGTCGACCGGCCGCTGCTTGACCCATCGTCCCACCCGGTAGCCGACTACCCCGTCCCCGGGTCGGCAACCGCGTGCTTTACAGCCTAAGCGAGCGAGCGTCATCCGAACGGGCAGTTACCGATGAGCGAACGGACGAGTCTCTTCTCGACGACGCCGCTTCCGCCCTGGTGAGAAGGTCGGTGAAGCGCGCAGCGCCACGGGCCGGTGACACCCAGTCCCCGGAAACTTCCACCAGCCGGGTGTCCGGCTTGTTCAGCCACGCCAGGATCTTCTCGGTCTCCTCGGCGGTCGCCGCGGGCACCGGGCCCGGTCCGGGTAGGACTGTCTCCGCGGTCGCGAGCGCCATGTCGAGAGTCGGTCGCGGGTGCACCCGGGGCGGCGAGGTCGCCGCGGCGGCCAGCCGGCCGTGCCGGACCACGATGATCTCCCAGCCGAACTCGTCGTTGCGCCGCGCCGCCACCAGCTCCCCGATCCGGGTCAGCGCCCCCAGCCGCTGCATCCGGACGACCGCCCGGAGCAGGGCCACCATCCGCGAGCGGATCACCGCCGCCTCCTCGTACCGCTGCTGGTCCGAGAGCGCCTCGATCCGGGTCATCAGCGCCTCGACCAGCGGCTGGGGGTCGCCGTGGGTCGCCGTGCGGAACGGCTGGGCGGCCCGTTCGCCGTACGCCTCCGGGGTGATGCGGTGCTCGCAGGGCGCGGGGCATCGGCCGAGCTCGGCCAGCGCGCAGGCGGCGATCGTGGTCCGCGCCGAGAGCTTGTGGGTGCACTGCCGCAGCGGCACCGCGTCGTAGACCGCGGCGGCGGCCAGCTCGGCGGTCCGGCGCGACGAGAACGGCCCCAGATAGGAAGCGCCGTCCTCGGCGAGTTTGCGCACAACGGACAGGCGGGGGAACGCCTCGTCGGTCAGCTTGAGCCAGACGACCCGGTCGGGAAACTTCGACCTGCGGTTGTACGGCGGCGCGTGCGCGGCGATGAGGCGAAGCTCACGCACCTCGGCCTCCAGGGCGTGCGCGCACTCCACCGCCTCGACCCGGGCCGCGGCGGTGATCATCTCCGACATCCGGGCGCGCTTCTCCGCGGCCGTGAAATAGCTGCGTACGCGCTTCTGGATGTCGACCGACGTGCCCACATAGAGCGGGCGCTCGTCGGCGGCCCGGAAGATGTAGACGCCCGGCGCGTGCGGCAGGTCGTCGGCGAGGTGCCGCTTGCGCCGCTGCGCGGGGGTGACCGCCTTGGCGAACTCGATCGCGTCGCCCAGCGAGTGGACCTTGAAGCTGCCCAGCCGCTCGATCAGCCCGTGCAGCACGTCGACGGTGGCGCGGGCGTCGTCGAGCGCCCGGTGGTTGGGCGTGACCGCGGCCCCGAAGAACTGGGCGAGCGTGCCCAGCTTGCGGTTGGGCACCTCGTCGCGGGTCAGCGCCCGGCGGGCCACCGCGGCCGTGTCCAGCCGGAAAAGATTGCTCCCCGGCTCGATCGCCGCAATTTCCAGAACCTGCGCCTCGG
>CAKUMG010000422.1 GCA_934667465.1 uncultured Actinoplanes sp.
GACCATCAGCGAACGCGGCGCAGCTCCGGGGCTCCCCGGCCTCGACGTGGAGCTCGCGAAGCGCGATGCCACCCCCACCCCGGGCCCGGCACGCCGTGGAGAGTCCCAGCGGGGGGATTCTCCGCGAGCCGTGTCGCGCCCGGTCCACTTCGGCCCCCAGGAGCCGGCCCTCTGGGAGCCCGGTCAGTGGCAGCCCGCCGCTGAACCTTCCGCCGCCTCGCTTCCGGCCGCCTCGCTCTTGGCCGCCCCAGCCCCGGCGGTCTCGGCTCAGGCTGCTTCGGCCCCGGTTGCTTCGGCTCCGGCGGTTTCGGCTCCGGCGGTTTCGGCTCCGGCGGTTTCGGCTCCGGTGGCCTCGGCCCCGGCGGTTTCGGCCCCGGCTGCTGCGGCTGCGGCCGCTGAGCCCGTGGTCGCCACGCGTTCCCGGGCCGGGGCTTCGCGGGGTGCACCTTCCTGCGCGGAGTCGGCTGTCATCGGGTCGTCCGCGGTCGAGTCGTCCGGTGGTTCCGGGCGCCGCCCGTCCGCATTGCCGGCCTCGGCCCGGATGACCGATCCCTCGCCTGCCCGGCGTGCTGCCGGACAGGCCCGCGTTCCCCGTGAACAGCCGCGCGTCACCGAAGCCCCCGCGCCACGGTCACGGGGGCCGGAGGCGCGGGGCGCGCGGGTTCCCGAGGCGCGCGGCGCGCGGGTTCCCGAGGCGCGCGGCGCAGGGATCTCTGAGGTCCCGGGCGCAGAGTCGCGGTCCTCGGAGGCGCGGGGCGCGGAGCCTTGTGCCTCGGAGGTGCAGGGTGCGCGGATTCCGGAGGGGCGGGGCACGGGGGCGCGGGTTTCCGGGGCGCAGGGTGCGGAGCCGCAGGCCTCCGAGGCGCGGGGTGCGCGGATTTCTGAGGACCCGGGCGCAGGGTCGCGGGCCTCTGCGGCGCGGGGTGCGGAGGCGCGGGTTTCCGGGGCGGAGGGTGCGCGGGTTCCCGAGGGGCGGGGTGCGCGGGCTTCGGAGGGGCGGGGGCTGCGGATTCCTGAGCCGGGGAGTGGGGGGCCTCGGGGGCTCGGAGGGGCCGGCTCGTCGGGGATGGCGCATGCGCCTACGGCGGGGATGCAGGCGTTGCCGACGATTCCGGCGAACTTGTTGCCCAGCCGGACGCCGGCGCAGCTGCTGGCCATTGCGTACCAGGGGCTGGGGGAAGCGGCGCGCACCCGGCCCGACGGGCTGCGGTATGCGGCTGCTCATCTCGCTGCTCTGCGCGCTGCGGCGGCGGTGCTCGGGGCGCGGGCCCGGCCGGCGGCGCCTACGCGGCGTAACCAGGTGACGAGCGTGTGGTCGTTGCTGGTGCTGGTGGCGCCCGAGTTCGGGGACTGGGCCACGCACTTCGCGCTGGGGGCCACCAAGCGGGCGGCCGCGGAGGCGGGGATCCCGCGGGTGGTGACCGCCCGGGAGGCCGATGACCTGCTCCGGGCGTCGGAGGCGTTCGTGACGATGGTGCAGTCGGCACTGGGGGTGTCCTTTCAACCCGCGCTCGACGGGGCGCGGTCCTCGCTCGAAGCGGCCTGACGCCCCCGGCCCGGGCGCGATGCCGCCGGCTGAGGACCCGGGCCAGGGCGCTATGCCGCTGGGCTGACGCCTTCAGCACGTGCGCGATGCCGCCGGCTGAGGACCCGGGGCTCGGGCGCGATGTCGCTGGGCTGACGCCGGTGACCGCCGCGGGGCGTGCGCCGACTGACGCCGGGTGGTTCGGTGCCGGTGATGGACATGCCGGGGGTGGCGCTTGTCGGGCCGGGGTCACGTCGGGGTGGCGCTTGTCGGGCCGGGGTCACGCCGGGGGCGGTGATCGTCGGGCCGGGGCACGCCGGGCGGTGACAGGGATGGCGCGCTGGGCTGATGCGAGTGGCTGAGGCCGGGCGGTGCCGGGGATGGCATGCCGGGCTGGAGGCGTCGCGCGGTGGCTGAGGGCGGGGGAGGCGGCGCTGGTGGCTGAGGCCCGTGACGGCGGCGGCGGGGGCGGTGGTGTGGGGCGGCGGGGCGGTGGTGTGAGGCGTGCCGGTGGCGCGGGCGGGGTGCTGAGCGGGGTGGGGATGGCCGGGGTTTTCGTGGCTCGGTGAGGCGTGGCTATGAAGATCAACTTTGGTGGATGTGGACAGCGGGGCGAGGAAATGGCCGGGCGCATGATCAACGGTGCGGCGGCGCTTGCTGAGCTGGTCCGGAGCGGGGACGAGGCCGGTGAGGGCGGCGTCCGGCGGGCGTTGCCGGTGGTGGGGGCGCTCGGGGGACTGCTGCCCGGGCGAGGGCTGCGGCGGGGGAGCACCGTAGCCGTGGGGCGGGTGGCGGCGGGAGCGGGCGCCGGCAGGGGGACTTTCCGGGGTGAGCCCGGATGGCGGGCGGACGCTGGTCGTGCGGCAGCCGGGCGGGCGGATGCCGGCTGGGTGGCTGCGGGACGGGCAGCGGCTGGACAAACGGACGCGGGTCGTGCGGCAGCTGGGCGGGCGGATGCCGGCTGGACGGCTGCGGGACGGGCAGCGGGGCAGGCGGCGGCTGGGCAAGCGGCGGCTGGGCGGATGGCCGCGGGACAGGTAGCGGCTGGACAAACGGTCGCGGGGCGGGCGGAGGGACAGACGGCCGCGGGGCGGGCGGCGGCTGGGTGGGCAGGACGCGTGGAGTGCCGGGCGGCGGGCGGGGTTCGGGGCCGGGGTTGGCGCGGGGCCGCGGGGCGAGGCGGGCAGCGGGAGTACGTCGCTGCTGCTGGCGCTCCTGTCCGAGGCTTCGCGGGCCGGGTCGTGGTGTGCGGTGGTCGGGGTGCCCGAGCTCGGGGCGGTTGCGGCCGCCGAGAGTGGGGTGGTGCTGGAGCGGCTGGCGCTCGTGCCCAATCCCGGTCCCGAGTGGCCGACCGTGGTGGCGGCGCTGATCGACGGGGTGGATGTGGTCGTGGTGGCCGTGCCGGGGCAGATTTCCGCGGGGGTGGCGTCGCGGCTGGTGGCGCGGGCTCGGCAGCGGGGGTGTGTGCTCGTCCCGTTCGGGGGGTGGGACGGGGCCGATGTCAGCCTGCAGGTCGTCCGCGGGGAGTGGGAGGGGCTCGGCGACGGGCGGGGCCGGCTGCGGGGGCGGGCGGTGACGGTCGTGGCGCGGGGGCGGGGTGCGGCCGCGCGGCCCAAGGAGCTGACGGTGTGGATGCCGGGCTGGAGCGCGCCGCGGGTGGAGATCCCGGAGGCCCCGGAGGACGGAACGACCGCGACCGGGCCCGCGGAGAGCCCCGAGCCGGCAGCCGAGCGCTGGGGAGCGCTGAGTCTGGTGACCCCCGCGCGAGCGCCGGAAAAGCCGAGAACCCCCGCACGAGCGCCGGAAAAGCCGAGAACCCCCGCGCAAGCGCCGGAAGAGCCGGGGACCCCCGCATGAGCGCGGAAAAAGCCAAGGACAAAGCGGAAGAAGCCGAGGACAAGGTAAAAGCCAAGAACGAAGAACGAAAAGAAGCGGCGGAAAAACGCACCCTCCTGGTCTGGTGCCCCGACTGGCCCGTGATCGCCGCCGAGCTCATCGACGGCGTCCCCGCCGACACCCCCGTCGCCGTGCTCAAGGCGAACCGCGTGATCGCCTGCTCCGAGACCGCCCGCCGCGACGGCGTCCGGCACGGGTTGCGGCGGCGGGAGGCGCAGAGCCGCTGCCCCCACCTGGTCGTGGTCGAGCACGATGCCGGGCGGGACGCGCGGGCGTTCGAGGCGGTGGTCGCCGCGGTGGAGGAGGTCGTCGCCGGGGTGGAGGTCGTACGGCCGGGGGTGTGTGCGGTGGCGGCGCGCGGCCCGGCCCGCTATTTCGGGGGTGAGGAGCGGGCCGCCGAGCGGATCGTCGAGCAGGTGGCCCAGGCCTGCGGGGTGGAGGCGCAGGTGGGGATCGCCGAGGGGGTGTTCGCGGCCGGGCTGGCGGCGCGCGACGGGAGGATCGTGCCCGCCGGGCGTACGGCCGAGTTTCTTGAATCGATGAGTGTCGAGACGCTGGAGCGGCCCGCGCTGGCCGATCTGTTGCGCCGGCTGGGCGTGCGGAGGCTCGGGGAGTTCGCCCGGTTGCCCGCCGGGGACGTGCTGACCCGGTTCGGGTTCGACGGGGCGCTGGCGCACCGGCTCGCGGCGGGGCTGGACCATCGGCCGCTCGCCGTGCGGCAGCCGCCGCCCGATCTCGACGTGACCGGCACGTACGAGGACGAGCCCCTGGCCCGGGTGGACGTGGCCGCGTTCGCCGGGCGGGTGCTGGCCGAGCGGCTGCACGAGCGGCTGGCCGCGTACGGGCTGGCCTGCACCCGGCTGGGCATCGAGGCGATCACCGCGGACGGGCAGGAGCTGCACCGGGTGTGGCGGCACGACGGGCTGCTGGACGCGGCCGCGATCGCCGAGCGGGTGCGGTGGCAGCTCGACGGCTGGCTGACGGGGGGCCGGCGGCAACAACGGCAGCGGCCGACCGCCGGGCTGGTGCGGCTGCGCCTGATGCCCGACGGCGTGCTCGTCCATCTCGGGCTGCAGCCGGGGCTGTGGGGCGACACGGGCGACGAGCGGGAGCGGGCGCACCGGGCGCTGAGCCGGGTGCAGGGCCTGCTCGGCCCCGACGCGGTCCTCACCGCGGTGGCCGCCGGCGGCCGCAACGCCGCCGACCGAGTCCGATTTGTCCCTTGGGGCGATGAGCGCACCCCCGCCCGTCCCGGCGCCGCCCCCACACCCCACACGCCGGTAACAGAAATAGGGGAAATGTCCGAAACGAGCCGTCAACCCCACACCCAACCCCCGTGGCCCGGCCGCCTCCCCGAACCGGCCCCCGCCCTGGTCATGACCCAGCCAACCCCGGCCGTGGTCCTGGACGAAGACGGGCACACCGTAGGAGTAAGCGCCCGCCTGGAACTGACCGGCACCCCCACAACCCTGCTGATCAACAGGGAAGAGCAGGAGATCACCGGCTGGGCCGGCCCCTGGCCGGTCGACGAACGCTGGTGGGCCCCCGCCGAAGCGAGCCGCCGGGCCCGCTTCCAG
Source organism: uncultured Actinoplanes sp. (assembly GCA_934667465.1). Taxonomy (GTDB): domain Bacteria; phylum Actinomycetota; class Actinomycetes; order Mycobacteriales; family Micromonosporaceae; genus Actinoplanes. The sequence continues at coordinate 4,999 of CAKUMG010000422.1, forward strand.
ATGGCCACCGCGGACGGCCGCGCCTTCCTCCTGTCCCTGAGCGGCGGCACCTGGGCCGTCGAAGCCGTATACGACTGAGAAAAGACCATGAGCTTCCACAACCCCCGAGCCCCCTGGGGCGACCTCGAGAACGCCCTCACCGGCAAGCGCCACCTGCACGTCGTCGACCCCCTCGCGGCCGGCGGCGACGGCGGCGACTCCCCGGCCTGGAGCCGCAAACGCCGGCCGTACGAGGCGCCCGCGCTGATCAGAAGCACCAGGACCGAGCCGTACGCCGAACTGCACTGCCACTCCAACTTCAGCTTCCTCGACGGCGCGAGTCACCCCGAGGAACTGGCCGAGGAGGCGGCCCGGCTCGGGCTCACCGGCCTCGCCGTCACCGACCACGACGGTTTCTACGGCGTGGTCCGCTTCTCGCAGGCGGCCCGCGAGCTGGAACTGCCCACGATCTTCGGCGCCGAGCTGTCCCTGGGGCTGACCAGACCGCAGAACGGCGAGGCCGATCCGGAGGGGCAGCACCTGCTCGCCCTGGCGCACGGCCCGGAGGGGTACGCGCGCCTGGCCCGCACGATCTCCCGGGGTCAGCTCGACGGCGGCGAGAAGGGCCGACCCGCGTACGGGGAGATCGAACAGCTCGCGGAAGTCCTGCGCGACCACGTCCTGGTCCTGACCGGCTGCCGGAAGGGCAGCGTGCAGCAGGCCCTTGCGACGAGCACTGCAAAAGCCGCGTACGAACTGGATCGGCTGATAGCCAATTTCGGCCGCGGCAACGTCGTCGTCGAGCTGACCGCGTACGGCGACCCGGGCGACGACGACCGCAACGACGTGCTCTTCGCCCTCGCGCGCAGCCGTCGCGT
>CAKUMG010000423.1 GCA_934667465.1 uncultured Actinoplanes sp.
GTGCGAGGTTCGGCGGCCGGGCTCGCGGCGCGCGGGGCGGCGGAGGCGCGGGATGCGGGAGCAGGGAGGGTGCGGGGCGCGGCGGTGCGGGGCTCGGGGGTGCCGTGGGGGCCGGGGCGGGCCATGACACCTCCGTCGTGCGCGCGGGAAGACCTTTCGGCGACCATTGTGCGGACGGTTTACCGGCGGCGGAATGGGGGTCGGGTGAGAGGTAACCCAGGTCACATGGTGCGGGCCGTGACGTTTGGCGGCGGGGCTCAGGGTGGGGCGTTTGCGCAGCTCACGGCGTATGGGAATGGTTTTCTTGATTGTTTCTTAGGTCTTTCTTAAATGACTGGACCGGGCGCGGAAAAGGTTGATCAACGGCGCAGGCCGAGCGCCCGCAGGCCGTCGCGGACCGATTCCGCGATCGGGTGCAGGAAGGTGGCGTGGATCCACCGCAGCGTGGCGGCGACCCCGCGGGCCACCGGGACGACGGTCCAGCGCCACACCCACGCGATCGCCAGCCCGACCGGCCGCAGCAGCCAGCGGTAGATCTGTCGCAGCACCCAGCCGGCGCCGTGCCAGCCCGGCACCAGGATCCAGCGGTGAATCTGGCGCGCCACCCAGACGACTGCCCACCCGAGCGGTACCACGGTGACGGCGAAGAGCATGGCGAGCAGCCAGCCGATGGGCCGCAGCACCCAGCGGCGGAACTGCACGGCCAGCTCGCGCGCGCCGGCCACCACCGGTCGCAGCACCCAGTGCATGATCGCCGCGCCCGCCCCCGCCAGCCCGCGGCCCAGCGCCCGCCACATCGGCGCCGTGTGGTGGAAGAACCAGCCGATCGGCGCGGCGATCAGGTGTTCCCAGGCCCACGCCAGCGAGGCGGCGAACGTGCGGACCGCCCACAGGCCGGGCACGACGATCAGATAGCGCCACATGAACCGGAGCGGCACCAGGATCGCGTAGTGCAGGAACCACACGATCGGCCGGCCGACCCAGCGGATCAGCACGTCGCCGATGCGGACGACGATCTCCCAGGCGACGCGGACCGGGAGCACGACGAGGACGCCGATGACCCGGACCAGCCAGAAGAACGGGTCGGTGTCGCGCGGCTCGGTCGTCATGGTCGGCCCACCGTAGACGATCCGCGCCCGCGCGTCACCCTGACCAGGGCATACTTCCGGCCTACGCTCGTCGGCGTGAGGTCGAGAGTGAGATCGGGCGGGCGGTCAGGAGTGAGATCGGGCGGGCGGTCAGGCGTGCGGCCGGTCGCGGTGGTGGCGGTGCTGGTGATGCTGACGGGGCTCGCCGGGTGCACGGGCGACGATCCCGATCCGGCGGGACCGGTGGCGGAACCCCCGCCCGCGAGTTCCGCCCCGGCCGAGTTCACCGACGACCCGCCGGGCGCCATCGCCTGCGGCCAGGTCGTGACGGCGGTCCGCGACGCGAGCCTGCTGACCCCCGGCGTGATCGACGCCGTCGCCGCGGCCGCCGCCACCGCGGACGCCCCGGTCGCCGACGCGGCCCAGCGCCTCGCCACGGCCTACGACGAAGCGGTCGCCGCGTCCGGCACGGACGACGAACCCGACAAGGTCGCCGCCGTCAGTGCCGCCGCCGCCGACATGGTCGACATCTGCGGCGACTCCGGCCTGCAAACCGTCGGCTGAGCGACGGGAGCCGGGTTACTTGGGTTCGATGAGCCAGTTCCAGGCGCGGCGGAGGCCGGAGTCCTCGTCGTTCTCGGCGCGGGAGGCGGTCTCCTCGGTCGGCTCGGGGAGCTCGGCGGCCGGGACGGCGATGATGACGCCGCGCTCGAAGATGCCGTCGACGCGGGAGGCCGCGGCGAAGCGGTGCCCCTCGCCGGTCTTGAGGACCAGGCCCTGGAAGATCTCGTCGCGGTCGTCGGCGAGGACGTGCGCGACCGAGCCCACCTCGGCGCCGGACCGGTCGTAGGCCGGCGTGCCGTCGGCCAGGACGAGGAAGGACTGGGGGGCGCCGAGGTCCTCGGGCGCGCTGTTCGTGTCCGCCATGCGAGGTCACGTACCCCGGCATCCGGCCCGATAACCGGCGCGCCGCCACTCAGCGGGCATGGCCCGCCCACAATCACCGGCGCCCGGCTGGCATGGCCCGCCGAAAACTCACCGGCGCCCGGCGGGCACGGCCCGCCCGAAAGTCACCGGCGCCCGGCGGGCACGGCCCGCCAGGAACTCACTGCGTCGGCGGCAGGATCGCGACCTCGCGGTAGAAGCGGTCGATCGTGCGCACCGTCGACTCGAAGTCGTCGAGCGTGAACGGCTTGGTCACGTACGCGTTCGCACGGTGCTGGTAGCTCGCCTCGATGTCCGGCGCCGCGCCCGACGTGGTGAGGATGACCACCGGGATCGCCTTGAGCGCCTCGTCGGTCTTGATGGCGGCGAGGGTCTCGCGGCCGTCCATGCGGGGCATGTTGAGGTCGAGCAGGATCAGGTCCGGCCGGGAGGCATCCTCGTACGGCTGGACGCGGCGCAGGTAGTCGAGCGCCTCGCGCCCGTCGGCGACCCGGTTGACCCGGGTCTGCTGATCGGCGCCGTCCAGCGCCTCCGAGATCATGAAGGCGTCCGCGTCGTCGTCATCCACGACGAGGATCTCGAGACTTCGCACGGTGCCCCCTTGTTTGCAGTCCGGCAAGCATAGGTGTGGCGAGGTGTGACTACCACTCAGGCTCGGTGGAAAAACCGCCGGAAAGAGTTCTGTCTCATACGGATTTCTGCAACCTCGGCGAAAGCCCAGGTCACCCGTGCCGGATGAACCGTGAGTGAACGCTCACCACAGGTGACCTTTATGAGATTGACACCCCGCGCGGCCGATCGCGCGTCTCCCCGGCGTGACTCGAGCAAAGTGGGTACGCCGGCTGATCGCCGCGGTGGTGCTCTCGGGCGTGGCCGCCGCCGGGGGCGCCGCGGCGTACGTCGCCTCGGTGCCGCTGCCCGCCGCGCCGGTCGCCGCGCAGGCCTCGACGCTGTACTACCGGGACGGGCGCACGATCATGGCGCGCATCGGCACCACCGACCGCAGCGACGTGCCGCTCTCGGCCGTCCCGGAGGCCGTACGGTCGGCTGTCCTGGCGGCCGAGGACCGCGACTTCTACGCGCACAGCGGCGTCTCCGTCCGCGGCGTGCTGCGCGCGGTCGTCGCCAACGTCGGCGGCAGCCGCGAGGGCGCCTCGACGATCACCCAGCAGTACGCCCGGAACGCGTTCCTCACCCAGGACGTGTCCATGTCGCGCAAGACCAGGGAGTTGGCGCTCTCGGTCAAGATCGAGCGCGAGTTCTCCAAGGACGAGATCCTGGAGCGCTACCTGAACCTCGTGTACTTCGGCCGGGGCGCGCAGGGGATCTTCGCGGCGGCCAACGCGTACTTCGGGGTGACGCCGGACCGCCTGACGCCGGCGCAGGGCGCGCTGCTGGCGGCGGTGATCAAGGACCCGTGGGGCTTCGACCCGGCCAACGACCCCGCGGCGTCGGTCAAGCGCTGGGACTGGGTGATCGCGGCGCAGCGGGAACTGGGCTGGCTGCAGGGTGAGCCGGTCTATCCCGAGGCGCTGCCGTCGTCGGCCCGGGACTCCGGACCGTCCGGGATCGTGATCGACCGGGTGGAGCAGGAACTGGCCGCGCACGGGGTCACCTCGCAGGTGCTGCGCACCGGCAACCTGTCCGTCGTGACCACCGTCGACGAGGCGGCGCAGCGGGCGGCCGTGGCGCGGGTGCCGGCGACGCTCGAGGGGCAGCCGGAGGGGCTGCGGGCGGCGCTGGTCGCGCTCGACCCGGCCACCGGCGGCGTGCGGGCCTACTACGGCGGCAGCCAGCGCGGGTTCTTCGACGACGCGTCGGCGGCGCACCCGGCCGCGTCCACGTTCAAGCCGATCGTGGTCGCCGCCGGGCTGCGCGAGGGGATCGGTGTGCTCTCGCGCTGGGACGGCAGCTCGCCGCGGATCTTCCCGGGCCGGCTCGGGGTGCCGCTGCACAACCACGCGGATCTGACCTGCCCCGACTGCACGCTCGGGGAGGCGATGGTGGACTCGCTCAACACCCCGTTCTATGCGGTCACCGAGCGGATCGGTCCGAAGGCGGTGCGGACCATGGCGTGGGAGCTGGGGGTCGCGAGGAAGTACGGGAACGCGCCCACGCTGGTGGACGTCAAGGGCGACCCGAAGCCCGGGAGGACGCGCGCCGACATCGCCATGGGCCGCTACGCCGTGACCCCCGCCGACCTGGCCACCGTCTATGCCACGTTCGCCTCGGGAGGCGTACGGCATGACCGGTTCTTCGTCGAGAGGGCGACCGACGCCGCGGGCCGCACCCTGCACGCGGCCGCGCCCCGGGGCAAGCGGGTCCTGAGCGCCGGGCAGGCGGCGGACATCTCGGCGATCCTGGCCGCCGTGGTGCGGGCGCACCGGACGGAGCCCGGGCGGCCGGCGGCGGGCAAGACCGGCACCCAGCAGTGGGGCGACACCGCGGACAACCAGGACGCGTGGATGGCCGGCTACACGCCGGACCTGGCCACGGCCGTGTGGATCGGCAAGGAGCGGCCCGGCCCGATCCGCGACGCGCGCGGCAAGCCGATCGAGGGGGAGACGGTCCCGGCCCGGCTGTGGCGCGACTTCACCCGCGACGCGCTGGCGGGCAAGCCGGCGCTGCCGCTGCCCAAACCCGCCTACCTCGGCCGTACGGACGTCGGGGACGCGGTGCAGCCGAAGCCCGAGCCCACCTTCGGCTCGGACGTGCGGGCCGCGCCCGGAAAGCCAGGGGCCCGGCCCGAACCCTCCGCCGGGGCACCACGTGAAGCCGAGGCAACGCCTGCACCGGACGCGGCGCGGGACGAGAAGCCGGAAGCATCGGCGAAGGCGGCCGAAAAAGCGGAGTCGGCGAAGAACGGCACGCGCACAGAAGTCGAGTGAGTTCGCAACCGAGTGAGTTCGGCGGCGGGCCGAGGTCAGCGGCCGAGCGTGTCGAGGAGCCGGATCACGCCCGGCCCCAGGATCACGATGAAGATCACCGGGAACAGGCAGAAGAGGACCGGGAACAGCAGCTTCACCGGCACCTTCTGCGCCTGCTCCTCGGCGCGCTGCCGCCGCTTGACGCGCTGGTCGCGGGAGTGTTCCCGAAGCACGTCGGCGATCGGTACGCCCAGCTCACCGGCCTGGATCACGGCGGTGACGAAGGACTGGAGCTCCCGCACGGTGGTCCGCGCCGCCAGCGAGCGCAGCGCCTCCGTACGGGCGATGCCGATCTTCATCTCCTGCAGCACCCGGTGCACCTCGGCCGGCATCGGGCCGCTCAGGTTCGCCGCGACCTGCGCCATCGCGGCGTCCAGCCCGAGCCCCGCCTCGACGCCGATGACCAGCGCGTCGAGCACGTCCGGCAGCGACTTGGCGAGCTCGTTCTGCCGCTTGGCGCCCAGGTCGTGGATGATGATGTCCGGCAGGAACAGCCCGAGGACCGCCGCGGCCGGCCCGCCCATGAGCAGGCCCGGCAGCCCGGCCAGCGCCGCGCCGCCCAGCGCACCGGCCAGCCCGCCGGCGACCAGGAACTCGGCCCGGCGGCGGATCACGGACTCCAGCGGCCGGTCCTCCGGGTTGCCGGCATAGTCGAGCAGGCGCTCCAGGCGCTCGCGCGCGCCGGGCGGGGTGACCGCGTGACCGAGCCGGTCGAACGCGCCGGTCACCGTGTCCTGCAGCCGGCGGTCCAGGGAGGGGCGGCGCTCGTCGCGCAGCCGGCCGCCGGTGCTGCCGAACCGGCGCAGCGTGTCCATCATCCGCTCGCCCCGGGTCGGCGGCAGCGCCACCGCGAGCACGAGCAGGCCCGCCGCCGCGCCCGCGGTCA
>CAKUMG010000424.1 GCA_934667465.1 uncultured Actinoplanes sp.
GAGCGCCTCGACGTACCAGGAGCCGCCGAGCGGATCGGCCACGTTCACGACGCCGGTCTCCTCCATCAGCACCTGCTGGGTGCGCAGCGCGATCTCCGCGGACTCCTCGGTGGGCAGCGCGAGCGTCTCGTCCAGCGCGTTCGTGTGCAGCGAGTTGGTGCCGCCGAGCACGGCCGCGAGCGCTTCCACCGCGGTCCGGACCACGTTGTTGACCGGCTGCTGCGCGGTCAGCGACACGCCCGCGGTCTGGGTGTGGAAGCGCAGCCAGAGCGCGCGCTCGTCGGTGGCGCCGTAGACGTCGCGCAGCCACCGGGCCCAGATCCGGCGCGCGGCCCGGAACTTCGCGATCTCCTCGAAGAAGTCCACGTGCGCGTCGAAGAAGAAGCTCAGCCCGGGCGCGAACGTGTCGACGTCGAGCCCGCGCGACAGCCCCAGCTCGACGTAGCCGAAGCCGTCGGCGAGCGTGTAGGCCAGCTCCTGCGCGGCGGTCGAGCCGGCCTCGCGGATGTGGTAGCCCGACACGGACAGCGGCTTGTAGCGCGGGATCTCCCGCGCGCACCACTCCATCAGGTCACCGATCAGGCGCAGGTGCGGCTCGGGCTCGAAGAGCCACTCCTTCTGCGCGATGTACTCCTTGAAGATGTCGGTCTGCAGCGTGCCGTCCAGCTTGCTCAGGTCGGCGCCCTGCCGCTCGGCCGCCACGAGGTACATGCAGAAGACCGGCACCGCGGGGCCGGAGATCGTCATGCTGGTGGTGACGTCCTGCAGCGGGATGCCGTCGAACAGCACGTCCATGTCGGCCGCGGAGTCGATCGCCACGCCGCAGTGCCCCACCTCGCCGAGCGACTGCTCCTCGTCGGAGTCGCGGCCCATCAGGGTCGGCATGTCGAACGCGACGCTCAGCCCGCCGCCGCCCGCGGCCAGGATCATCTTGTAGCGCTCGTTGGTCTGCCGCGCGTTGCCGAACCCCGCGAACTGCCGGATGGTCCAGGTCCGTCCGCGATAACCGGTCGCATAGAGACCCCGGGTGTACGGGAACTCGCCCGGCCAGCCGATCCGCTCGAAGCCCGTCACGGCGTCGCCGGGCGGCGGGCCGTAGACCGGGTCGACGGCCGCGCCGGAGAGCGTGGTGAAGTCGGCGTCCCGCTTGCGGGAGGCGTCGTAGCGCTGCTGCCAGCGCTCGCGACCGGCGGCGATCTCGGCTGCGTCCATCCGCCCATCGTAGGGCAGGGCTGAACGATGGTTAAGGGGTCTGCTTGGCCCGCTTGGCGACGGCGGGGTTGAGCTGCGGCAGCGGCTGGAAGGCCGACGGCGCCTGGACGGCGGGGCGGGCCGGTCTGTCCGGATCGCCGTCCCGGTCGCCGGTGAGCAGCAGAGCCGCGGGCTTCATGGAGGCGGGCAGCTCGACGAAGTGCCGCTCCTCCGCCGCCGTCTTCTTCTCCACGACGGCGACAGGCTCTTCCACGACGGGCTCCTTGTCGGTGGGCTCCTCGTCGGTGGGCTCCTCTACCGCGGCCGGCTCCTCGGCGGCCGGCTCTTCGACGTCAGGCTCCTCGGCCGGCGCCTCCTCAGCGGTCGGCTCCTCGACGTCCGGCTGCTCGTCGGCCGGCTCCTCGGCTGGCGTGACGGCTGGCGTGACGGCTGGCGTGACGGCGGGCGTGACGGCGGGCGTGACGGCGGGCGTGACGGCGGGCGTGACGGCGGGCGTGGCGACGGGCTCCTCGACGGCGAACCTGTCCGCGGCGAACTTGCCGGACGACGCCGGCCGGTCGGCGGCGGTGGCGATCGGGACCGGCGACGCCGTCCGGGCGGCACGCGGCCGCTGCCCGCCGATCGGCACCATGTCGGCCGTCACCGGCGGGGAGAACAGGTAGCCCTGCCCGCGCGCGCAGCCCATGGCCAGCAGCTGCCCGAGCTGCCGCGGCTCCTCGATGCCCTCGGCCACGCAGGTCAGGCCGAGCGCGTGCACCAGGTCGAGCACCGCCTTGAAGAGCACCTTCGCCTTGTTGTCCCACGCGAGCTCGCGTACGAAGGAGCGGTCGATCTTGACCGTGTCGACGGGGAGCTTGCGCAGGTACGTCAGCGACGAGTAGCCCACGCCGAAGTCGTCCAGCGAGATCCGCACGCCGAGCGCGCGCACGTCGCGCAGCGTGGTGGCCGCCGCGTCGAGATCGGCGATCAGCGACGACTCGGTGACCTCGACGGTCAGGGCCTCGCCGGGCAGGCCGTGCTCGCGCAGCGCGGCGCGGACGTCCTCGATCACGCGCCCGGAGACGAGGTAGGCCACCGACAGGTTGACCGCGACCGTGAACGTCGGATCGATCTTGCGCCAGTCGGCGAGCTGCTTCGCGGCGGCGCCCAGCACCCAGCGGTCGATCTCGACCAGCAGGCCGGCGTCCTCCGCGGCGGGCAGGAAGTCGTCCGGGGCGATCGGGCCGCGGGTCGGGTGCTGCCAGCGGACCAGGACCTCGGCGGCGTGCGAGGCGCCGCTGCCGAGATCGACGACCGGCTGGTACGCGACGAAGAGCTGCCCCTCGGCGAGGGCGACGGCGAGCTCGGCCTGCAGCCGCAGCCGCCCCTCGGCCTGCGCGGCGAGCTCCCGGTCGTAGACCCGGTAGGTGCCCTTGCCGTTGTTCTTGGCCTCGTACATGGCCATGTCGGCCTCGTGCAGCAGCTGGTCCCGGTCGCCGGAGGCGGCCGCGATGCCGATGCTCGCGCCGACCGCGGCGGGCAGGCCCGGCTCGGCGAGGCGGTCGAGGACGGCCCGGGCGGTCGCCTTGGCGTCGTCCAGGTCGCCGTGCCGGATCAGCACGGCGAACTCGTCGCCGCCGAGCCGCGCGGGCAGGGCGTCCTCGCCGGCCGCGGCCTTGAGCCGCTGCGCGACGGTGATCAGCAGCTCGTCGCCGGTGGCGTGCCCGAACGTGTCGTTTACCGCCTTGAACCCGTCGAGGTCGACCAGCAGCAGCGCGGCGACCGGCTCCTCGGCGAGTTCGGCGGTGAGCTTGGCGCGGTTGGCGAGCCCGGTCAGCGCGTCGTGCGCCGCGTCGTGCGCGAAGCGCTCGCGTTCCTGGACCAGGCTGCGGCTGAGCGCGGTGTTGAGGCGCAGCTCGGCGAACTGCCGCCCGAACACGGCACCGACCAGCACGACAGTGGTGAGCACCGTCTCGGCGTCGAACGGCCGGCCCGCCAGCATGTGTGCCACGCCGACGCCGACGAAGACCAGGACCGGCACGTACGGCACCACGTTGCCCAGCGGGCCGGACGGCTGCCAGCTGCGGTCCTGCCCCTCGGGCAGCGGCGACAGCGGGGCGACCGCCAGCAGCACCGCCGCCACGACGAAGCCGCCCAGCACCGCGGGGCGCAGCCAGTCCGCGCCGGTGACCCGGCCGGCGACCTCCGCCAGCAGCACCACGGTCAGCACCACCACGGCGCCGGAGATCTCGGTCAGCGCGGTGCGCCGGCGCAGCGACTGCCCGCTGAGCAGCACCAGCGCGACCGCGAGCACCCCGGCGGCGAGCACCGGATAGGCGAGGTCGACGTGGGCGGCGGCGGCACCCTCGATCCGGCGCAGCGGCTCGAGGAAGACCATCCAGGCCGCGCCCATCAGCGCGGACGCCGCGACCAGGCCGTCGAAGACCAGCCGCAGCTTGCCGCCGAGGCCGCGCGGTGCGGCCGGGGCGGCGAGCATGGCGGCCACCGCGAGCCCGAACGCGCCCAGGTTGAGCACCGTCGCCAGGGTTCCCCGCGGCGCGGCCTCCCCGGTCACGACCGCGGGGACACCGACCGAGATCTCGGCGAACGCCCAGCAGGCGAGGGCGGTGGCGGTGAGCCCCCAGACCCGGCGCGCGTGGCCGCGGCTGCGGATCGCGCGGCTCGCGTGCAGCACCGTGCCGCCGGTCGTGGCCAGCATGATCAGCACGCTGTACACCGCGACCGTGGACGCCGGAAGGGCGTACAAGGCCACCAGTGCCAACGCGAGCGCCACCCACAAGGCGGGGCGAAGGCGGCGGCGCATGGGTCTCTCCACGGGGTCGGGGGCTACCCCCGATCAGTCGGCCGGAAAGGACCTGACCTTCGGAGAAACCCGGTGTGAGCCGGGTGGCCCCGGCTACCCGATGCCGTGCCGGTCGCAGAGGGCGGCGAAGCGGCCGGCGCACACGGCCTCGCGCTCGACGAAGCCGTCCGTGATGACCGAGCCGACGTCGGCGAGGAAGACCGCCCGCGGCTTGAGCAGGACCGCCGGCACGTACCCGCCCGATTCCGTGTCCTTGACCGATTCCCGGGTGGTGGGCGCCGTACCGTTGTAGAGCTGGATCGCCAGGTCCGCTGCCGCGCCCGCCTCGTCCTTGATCGGCTTGTAGACCGTCATGCACTGGTCGCCGGCGAGGATGTTCTGCAGCCCCTCGACGCTGGCGTCCTGCCCGGTGACCGGCACCACACCGTTCCTGCGGTCCTTCTTGAGGACGTTGATGGCCGCCCCGCCGAGGGTGTCGTTCGCCGCCAGCACGCCGTTGATCTGCTTGCCGGTCTGCGACCACATCTCGCGGAACACGGTCTCCGCCTCTTCCTCCTCCCAGTCCGTCACGAACTGGTCGGGGCCCTTGACGTAGGTTCCCTCGTCGTAGAGCCGCTGGAGGACGGCGTCGTACCCCTCCTTGAACAGGGTGGCGTTGTTGTCGGTGGGCGAGCCGTTGAGGCTGGCGACCACCGGGATCTTCGCGCCGCGCTCGGTCAGGCACCGGACCAGGCCCTTGCCCTGCAGGTCGCCGACGGCCCGGTTGTCGAAGCTGACGTAGAAGTCGGCGCCGCCGTTGAGGGTGAGCCGGTCGTAGTCGATCGTCTTGAGCCCCGCCTGCCGGGCCTTCTCCAGGACCGCGCCGCCGCTCACCGAGTCGAGGTTGGCGATCATCAGCACCCGGGCGCCCTCGGCGATCATGCTCTCCGCGATCCGGACGAACTCCGCGCGGTCGCCCTGGGCGTTGCGGATGTCGACAGGCACGTCGGCGTCGTCGAACGCGGCCTTGAGCAGCTTCGGGTCGTCGCTTCCCCAGCGCTGCGACGAGTCGGTGTCGGGCAGGATCACGCCGACCTTGCCGGGACCGGCGGCCCGCGAGCCGGGATCGTCGCCGCCGTCACCTCCCCCGTCGTCCGTGCAACCGGCGAGAGAGCCGAGGCCGAGCAGGCCGACGAGGGCGAGGGCAGAGATCCTGAGACGCATCATCGCGTGATCCTCCGGAGCCGGGGTCCGGCTACGTTATCGCATCACCACTGCTCAAACCCGCAAATCCAAAGGCAGATCTCGATTTCTGTACGCGCGGCGAGCACGCACCGCCGTCAATGCCCCCCGCCCAGCTCCGCCACCAGCGCGTCCGCCGCTGCATAGGGGTCCGTGAATCCGTCGGCCACCTGGGCCGCGAGCTTGCCGAGCGCCACGCCCTCGCGCGGGTCGCCCAGCCGCGCCCGTAGCGTGCCGAGCGCGATGGCCTCGATCTCGACGGCGGCGCGCCGCTCCCGCCCGGCCCGCAGCCCGCCGGTGCCCTCCAGCCACGCCCGGTGCTTCGCGACGGCGGCCGCGACCTCGTCGACGCCCTCGCCCCGGAGCGCCGTGGCCCGCACCACCTGGGGGCGCCAGTCGCCCGGCCCCCGCTCGCCGAGCCCGAGCATGCCCTGGATGTCCCGGTAGGTGGCGTCCGCGCCCGGCCGGTCCGCCTTGTTGATCACGAAGACGTCGGCGATCTCCAGGATGCCGGCCTTCACCGCCTGCACGGCGTCGC
>CAKUMG010000425.1 GCA_934667465.1 uncultured Actinoplanes sp.
TGCTCGACTTCGGCGGCCGGCACAACCAGGAGCGCGTGCCGCAGCGCCGCGCGTTCACGTTCGGCGTGCACGCGCGGGAGAGCCGCAAGGGCCGCACGGGCGCCGACAGTGCCTACTTGCTGCACGCGGGCACGGCCGGGTTCGGCTTCGCGGCCGGCGACATCTGGGCCGTGCACACCGCGTGGAGCGGCAACCACCTGCACTACGCCGAGCGGGCCCACACCGGCGAGCAGCTCCTCGGGGGCGGCGAGCTCCTGCTGCCCGGCGAGGTGCGGCTCGGGACCGGCGAGGCGTACGAGGGTCCCTGGGTCTACGGCTCCTACGGCCACGGCCTGGACGCGGTCGCCCACCGCTTCCACGCCCACCTGCGCGGCCGCGAGCGGCGGATCCCGTCCGACCGCCCGGTGACGATCAACGTCTGGGAGGCTGTCTACTTCGACCACGACCTCGACCGGCTGCTCGACCTCGCCGAGCGCGCCGCGGCCGCCGGCGTGGAACGCTACGTGCTCGACGACGGCTGGTTCGGCGGCCGCCGCAACGACACCTCCAGCCTCGGCGACTGGGTGGTCTCCCCGGACGTGTGGCCCGAAGGCCTGCACCCGCTGGTCGACCGGGTCCGCGAGCTGGGCATGCAGTTCGGCCTCTGGTTCGAGCCGGAGATGGTCAACCCCGACTCCGACCTGGCCCGCGCCCACCCCGAGTGGGTCATGGCCGCCCGCGCGGACTGGCCGGTCGAGTCGCGTACGCAGCAGGTGCTCAACCTGTCGATCCCCGAGGCCTACGAGCACATCAAGGCCCGGATGCTCGCGATCCTCGACGAGTACCCGATCGGCTACATCAAGTGGGACCACAACCGCGACCTGACCGAGGCCGGCGACCAGACCCGCGGCGGCCGGGCGGCGGTCCACGCGCAGACGCAGGCCTACTACCGGCTGCTCGACGAGCTGCGCGCCGCCCACCCGGAGCTCGAGATCGAGTCGTGCTCGTCCGGGGGCGCCCGCGTCGACCTGGGCGTGCTCGAACGTACCGACCGGGTCTGGGTCTCCGACAACATCGACCCGCACGACCGGCAGCGGATGATGCGCTGGACCACCCAGCTCGTCCCCCCGGAGTACCTCGGCTCGCACATCGCCTCCGGCCGCTCCCACACCACCGGCCGCCGGCACGACCTGAGCTTCCGCGCCGGCACGGCGGTCTTCGGCCACCTCGGCATCGAATGGGACCTCGCCCAGGCCACCGCCGACGAACTGGACGAGCTCGGCGCCTGGGTCACGTTCTACAAGGACCACCGCGACCTGCTGCTCGGCGGCACGCTGGTCCGCATGGACGGCTACGACGAGCAGTTCATGGTGCACGGCGTCGTCGCGCCGGACCGCTCCCGCGCCCTGCTCGCCATGGCGACAATGGACAGCATCATGCCGGACCCGGGCGCGCGGCTCCGGTTCCGCGGCCTCGACCCGGCCCGCCGCTACCGCCTCCAGCCGGTCCTCCCGGGCCGCGACCCGGCCGGGCTGCTCCCGCCGCCGTGGTGGGGCGCGGACCGCTCCGGCCAGATCGTGACCGGCGCCGTCCTGGAGCGCGCGGGCGTCACCGTCCCGCGCATCTTCCCGGACCAGGTCGTGCTGTACCGCGCCGACGCGGTCTGACCGCGCGCTGACGGCTACCTGGCCCCGGGCTTCCTGCCCGGGCCCAGGTGGCCGAGCGCGGCCGGGTCGCCGGTCCCGCGGCCGGGTCGCCGGTCCCGCGGCCGGTGACGCGCTGTGGCATCCGGCGCATCCACCGCGTCGAGCCGGCCAGCGATCCGGTCGCGAGCGCGGCAACGTTCCTCCAGAGCCGGGCCTCCGTCGGCCGCCGAGCCCCGGGCGGCGCCGCCACCAGCAGATACTAACTCGCTGACCGTCTCGTCCAGGGGCTCGGACGTCTGCCGGAAGAACTCCAGCCCCTCGGCCGTCGGCACGGGCGCCGGCTCGACGCAGGTGATGCTGATGTCGCGGCCCTGGGCGTTGCAGTCCCCGTCCTCGACCCGCACGTCCCCGGCCGCCGGGGCGGTGGGCGCGGGCGCCTCCCCCGGCGCGGGCCCGCCTTCAAGGGCGATGGCGACGACCACCGCGAGGACGGCGAAGATCCCGGAGATGCCGGCCCACCACTTGTGCGCCAGGAACCGGCGGGCGCGCGAAGGGTCCTCCATGACCGCCCAACGAGCCACCCGCGCTCACCGCACGGCTGGTTCGCCCACCCGGCCCGCGCGGGCCGGGAGCCGTCAGCCGCCGGCGCGAGGGCGGGCGCGTACGTGTGCCTTCTCGCCCTGCCGTCCGAACAGGCTCAGGAACTCGACAGGCGACGCGTCGGCGGCGCCGAACCAGTGCGGCGTACGCGTGTCGAACTCCGCCGCCTCGCCCGGCTCGAGGACCAGGTCCTGGTCGCCGAGGACGACCCGCAGGCGGCCGTTGAGCACGTAGAGCCATTCGTAGCCCTCGTGGGTCTGTGGCTCGGGGTCGCGCCGCCCGGTGCCCGCCGGGACGATGATCTTGTAGGCCTGGATGCCGCCGGCGCGGCGGGTCAGCGGCAGCATCGTCATGCCGTGGTGGGTGATGGGGCGCAGGTGGATCCGCGGGTCGCCGGTGGGCGGCGCGCCGACCAGGTCGTCGAGCGTGACGCCGTGGGCCTTGGCGAGCGGGAGGAGCAGTTCCAGCGTCGGGCGGCGGGCGCCGGACTCGAGCCGCGACAATGTGCTGACCGAGATGCCGGTGGTCGCGGACAGCTCGGTGAGGGTGGTCTCGCGCTGCTTGCGCAGGGCGCGCAGCCGCGGGCCGGTGGCGGCGAGGGCGCCGGAGAGGTCGTCGTCCATGCCCATAGTTTGCCGGATCAGCAAGGAAGTTTGCCAGCTGCGCACGAGGCCCGCAGAGTGGGAGCCATGACGGATGAACTGCAGGACACGTACGACGTGGTGGTCGCCGGTGGCGGCGCGGCCGGGCTCAACGGGGCGCTGATGCTCGCCCGCTCCCGCCGGTCGGTGGCGGTGATCGACGCCGGTCGGCCCCGCAACGCCCCGGCGCAGGGTGTGCACGGCCTGCTCGGCCGGGAGGGCATGCCGCCGGCCGAGCTGATGGAGATCGGGCGGCGGGAGGTACGCGGCTACGGCGCGCACGTGGTCAGCGGCGAGATCACCGGCGCGAAGGCGGACGGGGACGGCTTCCTCGTCACGCTCGCGGACGGCCGGGCGGTGCGCTCGCGGCGGCTGCTGGTCACCACCGGGCTCGTGGACGAGCTGCCGGACGTGCCCGGACTGGCCGAGCTGTGGGGCGGCGACGTGCTGCACTGCCCGTACTGCCACGGGTGGGAGGCGCGGGACAAGGCCATCGGCATCCTCGCGAACGGCCCGATGTCCGTACACCAGGCTCTGCTCTTCCGGCAGTTGACCGATGACGTGGTGTATCTCACGAACGGGACGGACGCGCCCGCGGGCGAGGACGCCGAGAAGCTGGCAGCTCTCGGCATCCCGGTCGTCGAGGGCCGTGTTACAGGTGTGGAAACGGTCGGAAATCAGCTTGCGGGACTGCGGCTCGCCGACGGTACGGTGATCCGCCGGGACGTCGTGGCCGTCGCGACCCGGATGGTCGCGCGCGCCGGTTTCCTGGGTGAGCTCGGGCTGATGCCCGCCGACCATCCGATGGGGGTCGGCCAGCACATCCCGGCGGACGCCACCGGGCGCACCGACGTGCCCGGGGTGTGGGCAGCGGGCAACGTGACGGACCTGGCCGCTCAGGTGGGTGGTGCCGCCGCGGCGGGCGCCTTCGCCGGGGCACAGATCAACGCGGACCTCGTCGCCGAGGACGCCCGCACGGCCGTCGCCGCTCACCGGCAGCGGCTCGCCGGGTAGTGACAACCGACTTCCGGGGGGAAGCAGCACCGTGACAACCGAGAGCACGGCGGCGCCGGGCAAGCTCGACGCCGCCGTCCTGAAGATCGCCGGGGTGGTGGTGCTCGGCGCGATCATGTCGATCCTCGACGTGACCGTGGTGAGCGTCGCCCTGCCGACGTTCCAGACCGAGTTCGACGCGACGTACGCGCGGGTCGCCTGGACCATGACCGGCTACACCCTCGCCCTGGCGACGGTGATCCCGCTGACCGGCTGGGCGGCGGACCGGTTCGGCACCAAGCGGCTCTACATGGCCGCGCTGCTGCTGTTCACGCTCGGCTCGGTGCTGTGCGCGACGGCGGACGGCATCGGGCAGCTGATCGCGTACCGAGTGGTGCAAGGTCTGGGTGGCGGCATGCTGATGCCGCTCGGCATGACCATCATGACCCGCGCCGCGGGACCCGAGCGGATCGGCCGCCTGATGGCGGTCCTGGGCATCCCGATGCTGCTCGGCCCGATCGGCGGCCCGATCCTGGGCGGCTGGCTGATCGACGTCGCCAGCTGGCACTGGATCTTCCTGATCAACCTGCCGATCGGCGTGATCGCGCTCGCCTACGCGCAGTGGGCGCTGCCCAAGGACAGCCCGGAGCCGTCCGAGTCGTTCGACTTCGTCGGCATGCTGATGCTGTCGCCGGGCTTGGCCCTCTTCCTGTACGGCGTCTCGACCCTGCCCGAGACCGGCACGATGGCCGACACGAAGGTGTGGCTGCCGATGCTCGCGGGCGCGGCGCTGGTCGTGGGCTTCGTGTTCTACTCGTTCAAGCCCGCGCACCCGCTGCTGGACCTGCGCCTGCTGCGCAACCGGAACCTGACCGTCGCCACGATCACCCTGGCGGTCTTCACGATCTCGTTCATGGGCGCCGGCCTGCTCTTCCCGAGCTACTTCCTGCAGGTACGCGGCGAGACCACCCTCGCTGCGGGTCTGCTCATGGCACCGCAGGGCATCGGCGCGATGCTCACCATGCCGATCGCGGGCATGCTCGCCGACCGGGTGCCCGTCGGGCGTACGGTCCCGTTCGCCATCGCCCTCATCGCGGCCGGCTTCTTCACGTTCACCCAGGTCGGCACGGACACGTCCTACCTGCTGCTGGGCGGCTCGCTGTTCGTCATGGGCCTCGGCATGGGCGGCACGATGATGCCGATCATGACCTCGGCGCTGCGCACGCTGACCAACCACGAGGTGGCCCGCGGCTCGACCCTGCTCAACATCCTGCAGCAGGTGGCGGGCTCGATCGGCTCGGCGCTCATGTCGGTCATCCTGACCAGCCGGCTCAACGGCTCCGCGGACGTGCCGGGCGCCGACCCGCCGGTCACCGAGGCCCAGCTCGCGATCGCCGCCGAGCAGGACCCGGCCATCGCGCAGCAGGTCGACCCGGGGCTGCTCGAGCGCGGGCTGGCGTTCGTGGCCGACTCGTTCGCGGTGACGTTCTGGGTCGCGTTCGGGCTGATCGTGCTCACGCTGATCCCGGCCGCGTTCCTGCCCCGGCGCAAGATCAGCGGGCCGGCGGGGGCGCCGGCGGGTGCGGAGGCGCCGGTCATGCTGCACTGATTGAGCCGTAGGCATCTTCACCCGCACGCATCCTCACGCGTGCGCAGCTTCACCCGCACGCATCGGAGCCGTCCCGCCACCCGGCGGGGCGGCCTTGTGCCGTTCGGGGGCGGCTGTCGAGGGACGCTCGCCGCGCTCGGCCGGACGTACATGGACCTGTCGGTGCTCCACGACAACCGCCGGGCCATCAGCCTGTACGAGCGGGTCGGCTTCGTCCGCGTGCCGGTGCTCGCGCTCAAGCGCAAGAACACCATCAACGAGCGGCTGTTCGTCGGGCCGCCCGGCGAGGAC
>CAKUMG010000426.1 GCA_934667465.1 uncultured Actinoplanes sp.
CCATGGTGGACGCGGCCCGGCGCATGGGCCTGAGCCGTGAGGAGGCCCACCGCCGGCGGCGGGTCCACGCAGGACGACTTCGTGGTCTCGTTCGTCGGGAAACAGGCGACGGTGCGGAAATCAGGGATGGCCTTCCCAGCGAACATGTCCGAGCGGTCCTGGGAGCAGATCGGGACCAGCCTGCGCGAGCTGGCGAACTCGTCGGCCTGGTGGCTCGCCGACTGGCTGATCTACGGCGAGGCGGCCTACGGGTGGCGGCGCTACCGCGAGGCGATCGAGCGGACCGGCCTCGACTACCAGACCCTGCGCAACTACGCCTGGGTGGCCCGGCGGTTCGAGCAGGAGCGCCGGCGCGACGGGCTCAGCTTCGCCCACCACGCCGAGCTGGCCCGCCTGGCGCCGGCGGAGCAGGACTACTGGCTCCGCAAGGCCGAGCAGCAGAAGTGGTCGCGCAACGAGCTCCGCCGATCGGTCCGCGCCAGCCTGGCGGAGCGGAGCCAGGAGAGCCAGGAGCCCACACCCGCCGTCGCCGATGGCGAGCAGATCAAGGCCGTCCCGGAGCTGGGGGCGGAGAAGCCCGCGGAGATCACCGCGGCCGCGGCGAAGCGCCGCCGGTCGACCACCAAGCTCACCATCGAGCTGTCCGCGAGTCAGCTGGACGGCTACGCGAAGGTGGCCGCCGCGCACGGTCTCTCCGTGGACGAGTGGGTCACCCGGGTGCTCGACGCCGCCGACCGGCGCGTCGCCTGACGACACCGGCAAGTCCCTCCCCGCTCGGCCGGCCGCGCCGACGCAGGAAACCGCGTGGTGCCCCGGCGACCTGACCGGCCGGCCACCCGTCACATCGGAGCCTTTTCATGATCCTTCCCGGAAAACGAGTCCCCCTGCCCCCGGTGCCCGTGGTCCACCGCCGGTTCGAGGCGCACGCCGAGGCCACCCCCGACGCGACCGCCGTCCGCTGGGCCGGGCAGAGCCTGTCCTACCGAGAGCTCGACGCGAGGTCCAACCAGTTCGCCCAGCTGCTCACCGGGCGCGGGCACGGCCGGGGTGCGAAGGTCGGCATCTGCCTCGACTACTGCATCGACATGCTGGTCGCCATCCTGGGCACGCTCAAGGCCGGCGCCGCCTACGTGCCGCTCGACCCGGCCTACCCGGCGGAGCGGCTGCGGCTGCTGCTGGGCCAGATCGACGACCTCGCCGCGATCGTTGCCTCGCCGGACACGGCCGCCCTGGTGGACTCCGCGACCGTACCCGTCATCCACCTGGCGCAGCTGGCCGGTGAGCTGGCGGTGCTGCCCGAGACCGCCCCCGACGTCGAGATCACCGGGGAGGACCTCTGCTACGCGGTCTTCACCTCCGGATCGACCGGCACCCCGAAGCTGACCGCGGTCCGGCACGAGAACTGGTACAACCTGCTCCACTGGCTGTCGCTGGATTACGGCCTGGACAACCGGTCGCACAACCTCGTGGTCAGCGCGTTCGGCTTCGACCTCTCGCAGCGCAGCCTGATGGCGCCGCTGTTCTGCGGTGCCACCCAGAACCTCATGGCGAGCCGGAACTTCGACCCCGCGATGGCGTACCGGCTGCTGAGCGAGAACGGCATCCGCGTCGTCCACTGTGCCTCGTCCACACTCTACGTGCTGGTGGACTGGGAGGTCGCCTCCGGGGGAGACGCCCTCAGCAAGCTCGACTACATGCTCTTCGGCGGGGAGCCGCTGCACGTCGACCGGGTCCTGGACTGGGCCCGGCGCGAGGGCAACACCTGTACCCTGCTGCACCAGTACGGCGTCGCCGAGTGCGCCGACGTCGCCACCTCGTTCAACCTCGCCGGCTACCGCCGCGCCGTGCACGATGTCGCACCGGTCGGCCGGCCCGGCTACAACACCGACATCCACCTCGTCGACGAGGAGCTGCGCGGGGTACGGATCGGGGAGCCAGGCGAGATCTGCATCGCCGGCCGCAGCGTCGGCTCGGGCTACCTCAACGGCTCGGGTCCCGAGTCCGCGCGGTTCACGACGATCGAGGTGCACGGCGCCCCGGTGCGGATCTACCGGACCGGCGACCGCGGGTACGTCACCGAGCACGGCCAGCTCATCGTCCTGGGCCGGATGGACACCCAGGTGAAGGTGCGCGGCATGCGCATCGACCCGAACGACATCGAGCGCGCGCTGGGCCGGCTGCCCGGGGTGCGGCAGGCCGCCGTCGTGGTCGGGCACACCGGCTCCGGCGAGACCGAGCTCACGGCGTTCCTCGTGCCCACCGACGAGGACCTCGCCGAGAAGGACGTGCGCGCCCAGCTGCTGAAGGTGCTGCCGCGCAACATGGTCCCGGCCCGCTTCCGCTCCATCGCCCGCCTGCCGTTGAGCCCGCACGGGAAAGTCGACCGCGCGGCGCTGCTCAACCAGATCCAGACGGCTGTGCCGACCCGATGACCGACGAGAGGACCGTGATGATCGCCGACCGAGTGCACGCCATCTGGTGCCGCGAGCTCGACAACGACGACGTGGGCTACGACGACGACTTCTTCGCCCTGGCGGGGCAGTCGCTGATCATGGCCAAGATCCAGCGCGCGTTCGTGCTGGAGCTCGGCGTCGAGGTGCCGGTGGACCAGCTGTTCCGCAATCCGACGGTGGCGTCCATCTCCGCGTACATCGAATCGATGCCCGCGGCAGCCAAGTAACACCCGAATCCCGACCATCACTTTGCCTGGGTTGAGAGAGGCGCCATGTACGACGTGATTGTCATCGGTGCCCGCTGTGCGGGCTCGCCGACGGCCATGCTGTTCGCGCGGCAGGGCTACCGTGTCCTGCTCCTGGAGAAAGCCAAGTTCCCGCAGGACACGCTCTCCTCGCACTACCTGCACACGCAGGGCGTGGCGCTGCTCAACCGGTGGGGGCTGCTCGACAAGCTGCGCGCCACCGGGTCCCGGCCCATCACCCGCCAGGTGTACGAGGCCGACGGCGTACGCGTCGAGGGGTTCTCCCTGCCGATCGACGGCCTGCGGACCACGTACGCGCCGCGGCGCTACGTGCTCGACCCCGTCCTCGCCGAGGGCGCCGTCGAGGCCGGCGTGGAGTTCCGCCAGTCCTGCGCCGTCAACGACCTGGTGTGGGAGGACGACCGGGTCGTCGGCGTCAAGTACACGACCCCCGCGGGCGTGCAGACCACCGAACGCGCCACGCTGGTGATCGGCGCGGACGGCATGCGGTCGCTGGTCGCCCGCAAGGCCGGCGCGCCGTACACCATCGAGCACGCGCGGCTGACCTGCGTCTACTACAGCTACTGGTCCGGGGTGCCGGCCGACTTCGAGCTGTACGAGCGGCCCGGACGCTGGATCGGCGTGCTGCCCACCAACGACGACCTGACGCTGCTCATGACCTACTTCCCGCAGGCCGACTTCGGTGCGGTCCGCAAGGCGGTGGAACCCGCCTACCTCGACACCTTCCGCACCACGGCGCCCGAGCTGTACGAGCGGATGCAGGCCGGCGAGCGCGTCGAGCAGATGTACGGCACCGGGCACCAGGAGAACTACTTCCGCAAGGCGTACGGGCCCGGCTGGGCGCTGGTCGGCGACGCGGTGACCCACAAGGACTCGATCACCGCCCGGGGTATCACCGAGGCCTTCGTCCAGGCGCAGGCGCTCACCGACCACATCGGGCAGAAGCTGCACGACGAGCGCGCGCTCAAGACGGCGCTGCGGCGCTACGAGAACGAGCTCGGCGGCGAGACCCTCAGCCACTACCAGGGCGCGCTCAACGTGGCCGAGCTCAAGCCCGAGGGCCGTACGGAGATGCTGCGCAAGCTGGTCGGTCACCAGGAGCAGATCGACCGCTACTTCTCGACCCTGTCGGGGGCCATCTCCATCGACGACTTCTACAACGAGGAACTCCTGACCCTGCTCGACCAGAGCTGACCGACATCCGCTCACCAGGCCCGCCGGATTGAGAACTGTTTCGGGACGGTGGCGAGCAAATTCTGTGACCGTCCTGAATACCTCATGGGAGACACAATGATTCCGTTGTCGTTCGCGCAGCGCCGGTTGTGGTTCGTGGACCGGTTCGAAGGTCCGTCGGCCACCTACAACGGCGCCTTCGCCATGCGGTTCACCGGTGAGCTCAACGTCGGTGCGCTCGAGTCGGCGCTCCGGGACGTCATCGACCGGCACGAGGTGCTGCGCACGGTGATCGTCGAGGGCGACGACGGCGTCCCGTACCAGGAGGTGCTGCCCTCCGACGCCGCGCCGTTCCGCCTGCCGGTCGTCGAGGTCGCGCCGGCGGACCGGCCGGCGGCGATCGACGAGGTCGCCAAGGAGACCTTCGACCTGGCCACCGAGGTGCCGATCCGCGCCCGGCTGATCCGCACCGGCGCCCGCGAGCACACGCTGGCGCTGGTGGTGCACCACATCGCCCTGGACGGGGAGTCCCTCGGGCCGCTGCTGCGCGATCTCAGCACGGCGTACGCGGCCCGGCGCGAAGGGAACGCCCCGGACTGGGAGCCGCTGCCGATCCAGTACGCCGACTACTCGCTGTGGCAGCAGGAGATGCTCGGCGACGAGTCCGACCCGGAGAGCGTGTCCGCCCGGCAGCTGGCGTACTGGCGCGAGGCGCTGGCCGCCATGACCCAGCCGCTGCCCCTGCCGACGGACCGCCCCCGCCCGCGGGTGATGAACCCGCGCGGCGACCTGGTGCAGTTCCCGATCGAGCCCGGCCTGCTCGACTCCGTGCACCGGCTGGTCGCGGAGCAGGACGTCACGGTGTCCATGGTCATGCACTCGGCGCTGGCGGTGCTGCTGCACCAGCTGGGCTCCGGCGACGACGTGCCGATCGGCGCGCCCATCGCCGGGCGCATCGACGAGGAGCTGCGCGACCTCGTCGGCTTCTTCGTCAACACCTGGGTGCTGCGGGTCGACCTCAGCGGCAACCCGAGCTTCCGGGAGCTGCTCGACCGGGTGCGGGACCGCTCGCTGAGCGCCTACGACAACCAGGACCTGCCGTTCGAGCGGCTCGTGGAGCTGCTGAACCCGGACCGCTCCACCGCGTACCACCCGTTCTTCCAGGTGATGCTCGCCTGGCAGGAGCCGCTGGGTGACCTGGCGTTCGCCGGCCTCGGGGTCGAGTCGGAGACGCTGGAGACCGGGACGGCCAAGTTCGACCTGTTCTTCAACATCATCCCGGACCGGACCGGCGGGGCCGGCATCCGGCTCGAGTACGCCACCGACCTGTTCGACCGGGACACCGTCGAGGCCCTCGCGGCCCGCTTCACCCGCGTGCTGGGCCAGCTCGTGGCCGACCTGGACCGCCCCGTCGCCGGCGTCGACGTGCTCCAGGACGCGGAGCGGGACCTGCTGGTCACCCGGTTCAACGACACCGGCACCACGCTGGCCGACCGGACGATCCCGGAGCTCATCGAGAGCCAGGTGGCCCGGACGCCGGACGCCGCCGCGGTCGTGTGCGACGGCCGCACGCTGACCTACCGGGAGCTCGACGACCGGGCGAATCGCCTGGCCGGGGAGCTGGCCCGGCGCGGGGTCGCCGCCGAGGACCTGGTGGTGCTGGCGGTGCCGCGCTCGGAGGAGCTGGTGGCCGGCCTGCTCGGCATCCTCAAGTCCGGCGCCGGCTACCTGCCGATGGACGCGAAGTACCTGGGCGCGCGGGCCGCGGGAGTGCTGGCCGAGGCCCGTCCCCGCTTCGTCGTCACCGACACCGCGACGGCGCGCGAGCGGCCCGGCGACGGCCTGTCGGTGATCAAC
>CAKUMG010000427.1 GCA_934667465.1 uncultured Actinoplanes sp.
GCGGTGGTGAGCCCGGCGGCCAGCTCCTCCGCGGCCTCGTCGTACCGCCCCAGGTCAGCCAGGAGCAGCGCACGCTGGCGGTACTCCTCGGGGGTGGTCTCCGGCTCGGACTGGGAGGTGGGCTCGCTCGGCACGCATCGAGCGTAGGCGGTGCCGGCTCGTAATTTCCTGTGAGCGGCCCCAGCTCTTCCCCGGCGCCCCTCACGAAGCGTGCAGACGGTCTTGGAGCAGGGCCTCCCCGGGCCGCGGGCCATCGGCGACACAGCGCCCGCTTCGGTGCCGTAAGCAGCACATTGCGGGAATCATCCGATAAGTCTTGTCTCGCGTTTTCCAGGTGCTGCGACATATGCCGCCAACACTCAGGGTGACCGGGGTCTTTCGTCCAACGGGGCATATGTCCGGCGACGCGCTTTTTGATCGTCCCGCTCAGGCGCGATGAATCAGGGCAGTCGCGATGGCGGCCAGACCCTCTCCCCGACCGGTCAGCCCGAGTCCGTCGGTGGTCGTGCCGGAGACGGTGACCGGGGCCCCGACCGCCTCGGAAAGCACCCGCTGCGCCTCGTCCCGCCGCTTGCCGATCTTGGGCTTGTTCCCGATGACCTGGATCGCCACGTTGCCGACGACCCACCCCTCGGCCCGCACCCGCCGCACGGTCTCGCCCAGCAGCGCCACCCCGGACGCCCCGGCCCACTCCGGCTCGGACGTGCCGAAGTTGCTGCCCAGATCGCCGAGCCCGGCCGCGCTGAACAGCGCGTCACACGCAGCATGCGCCGCCACGTCGGCATCGGAGTGCCCGGCCAGGCCCGGCTCACCCGGCCACATCAGCCCCGCGACCCAGCACACCCGCTCGGGGTCGAAAGCGTGCACGTCCGTACCGACACCGATCCGCTGATCCACACCGCCACGCTACTGGCAGGCCCCCGCCGCCCCGCCCCCGGCACTTCCTCGCGCCTCGCCCCGACCGCAGCTCGCGGCCGGGCGCGAGTCCGGTCAGGGGCCGGCGAGCGGGCTGTGCGCGAGCAGTGCCTCGGCGAGGACCAGGTCCAGCGGCCGGGTGATCTTCATGGCGAGCTCGGAGCCGGGCACGCAGACGACCGGGGTGCCCGACTTCTCGACCATGCCGGCGTCGTCGGTGTGCGAGTCGAGCCCGGCCCGGTGCGCGGCGGCCAGAACGTCGTGGCGGAAGCCCTGCGGGGTCTGCACGCTGCGCAGGACCGACCGGTCGACGGTGCCCAGGACGACCTCTCCGGCCGGCGCGACTTCCTTGATCGTGTCGACGACCGGGAGCGCGGGGATCACGGCGGGGTGACCGGAGCGCACCGCCGCGGCCACCGACTCGACCAGTGCGGGCGGGGTGAGGGCGCGCGCCGCGTCGTGCACCAGGACGATCGCCACGTCCGCGGGGACGGCGGCGAGCGCGGCGGCGACGGAATCCTGCCGCTCGGCACCGCCGGGCACGACGGTCACCGGCGCCACGGGGGCCAGCAGGGCGCGGACGGCAGCGACCTCGGCGGCGGGGGCGGCGACCACGATCGTGCGGACCGAGGGCGCGGCGGCGATGCGGCGTACGGCATGGACCAGCAGGGGTTCGCCGGCGAGCAGGCGCAGGGCCTTGGGTGCGCCGGGTCCGAGCCGTACGCCGGAGCCCGCGGCCGGAACAAGGACCGCGACGTCACCGCGAGCATTGAGCTGCGCGGTCACGTCGCGGTCCTCGGCCGGGAAATGATGCTGAGAGGTGATGGTGCGTCAGGCCTCGGTGAGCACCTTGTCGAGCAGGACCTCAGCCTCGTCCTTGGTGCTCTTCTCGGCGAGGGCCACCTCGCCGACGAGGATGTCACGGGCCTTGGCGAGCATGCGCTTCTCCCCAGCCGAGAGACCGCGCTCGCGCTCGCGACGCCACAGGTCACGAACGACCTCGGCGACCTTGAGCGGGTTGCCGGAAGCGAGCTTCTCGAGATTCGCCTTGTAACGCCGCGACCAGTTGGTCGGCTCCTCGGTGTGCGGAGCGCGGAGGACGTCGAAGACCTTGCCGAGGCCTTCCTCGCCGACCACTTCGCGCACGCCGACGATCTCGGCGTTCTCAGCGGGCACCCGGACCGTCAGGTCGCCCTGGGCGACCCGCAGGACGAGGTACTGCTTATCCACGCCCTTGATGTTTCTAGTCTCGATTGCCTCGATGAGTGCGGCCCCGTGGTGGGGGTAAACAACGGTCTCGCCGACACTGAAAACCATAGGTTCGAAACCCCTTTCGCTGTGTCTAGGGTAACACGCTCAGCCAGCGATGTCCCACCCTGCCCGTGACCGTTAGTGCAGCTCAGAGACCATGTGAGGCGTCTTTCTACCGCTTGACATGCGGGCCAGAAACTGCCTCAGTAACACTGAGTGATGACATCGTGACCACCCGACCCAGCGAGTCGGAAATTCCGGACGTGGTGGCTTTGTGAGGTCAAGCTTATCGCTAGTGACCGGAACGGCCCACCACTGGCGGTCGGTGCCCCGGGTGGGGGAGGCTGAGAGCCGAGGTCCCCGCAGCACGTGAGACTCTGCGGCAGAGGGGAGGGCGAAGCGTGGGCAGTCGAAGTGACAACAGCAGTGGTCTGCCGGGTGATGGCGGCTCCGCGGAGGGTCTGCCCGACCTCCCCGCGGAGTGGGGTGTCATCGTCGTCCCGGACGACCTGTCCTCCCTGACCGACGAGGTCACCGCGGTCCGCGACGAGCTGCGCCGCGAGAGCCGTCGCCGGCGGATGGCCGAACGGCCCGTCCTGCGCGTCCTGCACCGGATCGGCGCCGCGGGCCTGCGCGCGCCCGTCCTGATCATCTCCATGGCCGTGCTCGTCACGATCGCGAGCCTCTTCGCCTCGGCCTGGCCCGGCCCGTCGCGCACCCCCGCCACCCAGCGCACCGCCAACGTGACCGACACCGGGCTCGGCACCCTGCCCGCGTTCGAGCTGGAAGCAGTCGACGGCGGCCCGACCCCGATCCGCGCCAGCCTGCCCGCGGTCATCCTGCTCACCGAGGGCTGCGACTGCGAGGCCCTGGTCACCGCGACCGTCGAGGCCGTCAGCCCCGGGATCACCGTGATCACCGTCGCCGCGGGAGCCGCCACCCCGGGCGCCCGCACCCCGCCGACGGCCAACACCCCTCAGGCCCAGGGCAAGACCGTGCGCGCGATGCGCGACCCGACCGGCCAGCTGCGCTCGACCTTCGCCTTCAACGCCCCCGACGGCACCGCCGCGGTCCTCCTGGTCAACAGCGCCGGCGACATCGTCCGCCGCGTCCCCCGCACCGCCTCCACAGCCGACTTCCAACCCGACCTCGCCCGCCTCTGACCCACCCCGCCCGCCGGCCATGCACGCCCGGACCGGTGAGCCCGTTCAGCGCGGCCCTGGTCGGGCGGAGCCCGACGGGGTGGTCAGAACGAGTTGGCGCGCGTGATGCGCCAGCGGAAGACCGACTCCGACTCGGACTCGGCCGCCACGGACAGGAAGAACATGCTCGCGAGGCCCACTTCCAGCTCGACCGTCCCGGGTTCGGCGGCACACCGGACCGCGCGTCCCGAGTCGACCGTGGTGGTGCTCAGGCGTACACGGATCCGGCCTTCACCCGCACACGCCATGGTCAGCGTGAACGATCCGCCGGGCACCGGGGTGTTGCGTTCCGCCCGGCTGCCCCCGGCCAGCACCATCGTCTCGGCGCCGGTCTGCAGCGGGCTGTCCGGGATCAGGCGCTCGACCGTCCGGCGGCCGGCGACCACGCGCGGGTTCTCCCCGGTCCGGGGCGCCGTCACGACGAACGCGGTGGCGCCGGCCGCGGCCACCGTGGCCGTCAGCCCGTACAGCGCGGCGCTCCGGGCGCGCTCCTGCCTCACGCCGCCAGGGTAGAACGGCCACACCCCCGCCACACGGCCCGTTCCACGCCGACCGCAACGCCACGAGCCGCCCCGAGCCACGTGCGAGAACACCATCCCGGACGCCGACGCCGCAGCGGACGCGGCTGTGCCGCACCGGGTCCGCGTGAAGGCACGATCCCCGACGCATGCACCGCGGCCGACGGGACCGGGCCCACGCAAGCCACGATTCGCCCGCGGCGGGGCGGAGCCGGGCCCGCAAAAGCCACGTTCACGCCGGCCGCGGCGGGGGGACGGGCCGCCCGGAGGTCAGGACGCGCCGGCGGTGACTTTGCGCAGCAGCATCCCGTACAGAGTCAGTCCTGGTCCGAACGCGAGGACGACCACCCGCTCCGGCGACGTTTCCCGCTTGCGCAACTCCTCCAGCACCAGCAGGACGGTCGGTGACGAGCAGTTGCCGTACGTCGCCAGGACGTGCCGCGACGGCTCGAGCGCCTCGGCGGTGAGGCCCAGTCGCTCCTGGACCACGTCGAGGATCTTGGGGCCGCCGGGGTGGACCGCCCAGCCGTCCACGTCGTCGATCGTGACCCCGTTGCGGCCCAGGAGGTCGTCGACCAGGTTGCGGACGTGGACCGACAGGACGTCCGGCACCTGTGGCGACAGGCCCATCCGGAAGCCCAGGTCGGTGACGTCCCAGGTCATGTGGCCCGCCGTCGTGGTGTCGGTGAGGGCGGCCATGTCGACGACCTCGTAGCCGGACGGCGCGCCCGGGGTCAGCACGACGGCGGCCACGGCGTCCGAGAAGAGCGCGTGGCAGACGATCTGCTGGATGTCGGCGCGGGCGTCCGGGGGCTGCAAGTGCAGGCTGGTCAGCTCGGCGCAGAGCAGCAGCGCCGGGCGGCCGCGCGCGGTGACGTAGTCCGCGGCCGTGCCGAGCCCGGGCAGCGCGGCGTAGCAGCCCATGTGGCCGATGAAGAGGCGCTGCAGCCCGGGCGCCATGCCGAGGTCGCGGGCCAAGGCGACGTCGAGGCCCGGCGTCGCGTAGCCGGTGCAGGAGCAGACGATGAGCATGCCCAGCTCGTCGGCGGCGAGGCCCGCGTCGGTCAGGGCCCTGCTCACGGCCTCCTTGCCCAGCGGCGCGGCCTCGACCTGGTAGCGGCGCATCCGGCGCTCGGTGGACCAGTCGGAGACGTCCTCCAGCAGCGGGCTGACGGCCGCCTGCCGGGTCGTGACGCCTGAGTTCTCGAAGATGCGGCGGGCCAGGCCGCGCCGCCCGCCCGCGGCATAGTGCCCCTCGAAGTAGCCCTTCCAGAGGTCGTCCTGCGCTTCCGAAGGCGGCAGTGCGATCCCCATTCCGGCGATCACCGCCCGGCCGTGCTCCGCCACCTGCGTCTCCCTTATCGATATTGGTCGATGTATTGAGCGTCGGTCGTCCCGGGCCGACACGGGGAGTTCCGGCCGATACGGCCGCCGATCACCAGCGGGGTGCGACGCCGTCCGCGTCGGGGTCCCCGCCGATCGCCTCGACGCCGAGCCAGTCGGCGCAGACGTCGGAGGTGGCGGGCTGCAGCGAGCCCGCGCGCGCGTCGCGGTAGAGGCGCTCCAGCGGGTGCCCGCGGCGCATCGCCGACGTGCCGGCCGCCTCGAGCATCGACGCCGCGACCTCGGCTGCGGTCGTGCCGGCCAGCAGCTTCGCCCGCCAGACCCAGCGGGTGGTCTCCGCCTCGCCCGGCTCCTCGTCGACCCGCCGGGCGGCCTCCATGACGGCCAGGTGGGCTGCCGCGGCCGCGGCGTCGGCGCGCCCGATCCGGGCCCGCACGGCGGGCAGGTGGCCGAGCCCGCGGGTGTTCACGTGCTCGACGGCGGCGTCCACGGCGGCCCGGGCCACGCCGGCGTAGAC
>CAKUMG010000428.1 GCA_934667465.1 uncultured Actinoplanes sp.
GCCGAGGCCCGCGACGTCCGGGGCGGCGAAGTCGAAGCCGAGCTGCGAATTCTCCTTGACCTTGGACGTGTCGACCTTCATCCAGGTCTTGCCGCTGAACATCTCGACCATCGTCTCGAGGCCCTGGAGCATCTTGGCGCTCTCCGGGTCGCCCGAGCCGAGCTCCTTCAGCGACTCGAGCTGCGCGGCGCTCTCGCCCATGTCCATGGTCATCTTGACGTAGCGGTTCGAGTCGACGAAGAGGATGTCGACGGCGCCCTTCTGCCCCTCCTCGACCACGGCCTCGGTGCTGAGCGAGGCGGACTTGCTGGGCGCGTGCACGACGGCGTCGGCCTTGGCGCCGCCCGGCATGGCCACGGCGGCGGAGTAGTTGCCGGTCTTGACGCCCGAGGTGGAGGCGACCAGGGCGGCCTTGGGGTCGGCGGGCTGCTCGGCCTTGGCGGGCGGGGCAGCGGCGTCGTCACTGCTGCCACAGGCGGTGAGCCCGAGCGCGAGCAGGGGCACGACAACGGCGGCGAACCGTCGGTTCATGAAGGGGTGCTCCGAAGGGGAGTGCGACAGGACTGCGGGAGCCTAGAGCACCCGCCCGTCCCGGCGCTGCCCCGTCACGGCAGCGAGGCGGCGAACTCTTCCAGCTTGTCCGATTCGCGGGGGCCGACGATCAGGATCGTGCGCCCCTTCTCCACGAGCGCCAGCGCGGTCTCGCCGGGCCGCCCGTCGTACACCGACCAGGCCCTTTGCTCGTCCTGGAAGGTGCGCAGCGGCTCCGGGGAGGCGCCCAGTTCGGCGGGGATCAACGTGGCGGTGGCCACACTGCTCTCCACGAGCAGCACCGGCTGGTCGTCGGGGTCGGCATAGCCCAGCCGCAGCGTGCCGCCGCCGGCCTCCCGCTTGAACGTGGCGCTCTGCAGGGTCCAGTCCTCGCCGAGCCCCTCGGGCACGGTCACCTCGAACATTCCGGAGGCCCGGGCCGCCTCGAGCGTCGGCTCCGCGTCGTAGCTGTGCGGCTTGTCGCCGTCGAGCACCACCCGCGCGAAGATCATCATCAGGGCGATCGGGACGAGCAGGACGGCGAGCGACAACGCCATGTCGCGGGGGCTTCGCCCGCCACGCTTACCCAGGGCCGGGCTAGGAGTGCTGGACACCCCACCATTGTTAACCATGTCGCTTTGCCCGCGACTTCGCACGGGCCGCGTGTGAGGATCGGGACAACCGAACCCCTCCCAACGTCGCGAGGAGGCCACCGTGCCCGTCTCCGCCCACCCGCAGGATCTCGACCGCAACATCGCCCTCGATCTCGTACGCGTCACCGAGGCGGCCGCGATGGCCGCCGGCCGCTGGGTCGGTCGCGGCGACAAGAACGGCGGGGACGGCGCCGCCGTGGACGCCATGCGCAAGCTGATCAACTCGATCCAGATGCGCGGCGTCGTGGTGATCGGCGAGGGCGAGAAGGACGAGGCGCCCATGCTCTTCAACGGGGAGCAGGTGGGCGACGGCACCGGGCCCGAGGTGGACGTCGCGGTGGATCCGGTCGACGGCACCACGCTGATGAGCAAGGGGATGCCGGGCGCCGTGGCGGTGCTGGCCGTGGCCGAGCGGGGCGCGATGTTCGACCCGAGCGCGGTCTTCTACATGGACAAGATCGCGGTCGGCCCGGACTGCGCCGACGTGATCGACATCAACGCGGGAGCGACCGAGAACCTGCGGCGCATCGCCCGTGCCAAGCGGTCGGATGTCTCGGATGTGACCGTCTGCATCCTCGACCGGCCGCGGCACCACGCGCTGATCGAGGAGGTCCGGGCGGCCGGCGCGAACATCAAGTTCATCTCCGACGGCGACATCGCGGGTGCCATCGCAGCGGCCCGCCCCGAGTCGGACGTCGACGTGCTGATGGGCATCGGCGGCACGCCCGAGGGCATCACCGCCGCCTGCGCGATCAAGTGCCTCGGCGGCGAGATCCAGGCCAGGCTGTGGCCGCTGGACGACTCCGAGCGTGAGAAGGCGCTGGCCGGCGGGCACGACCTGGACCGCGTCCTGACCACCGACGACCTGGTGACCGGCGACAACTGCTTCTTCGTCGCCACCGGCGTCACGTCGGGCGACCTGCTCAAGGGTGTCCGCTATCGCGCCGGCGGCGCGCACACCCAGTCGATCGTCATGCGCTCCAAGAGCGGCACGATCCGCGTCATCGACTCCTACCACCGCCTCGAGAAGCTGAAGCTCTACAGCTCCGTCGACTTCGACGGCCATATTCCCAGCTAGATGTCGGTGAGGGTGGGGCGGTCCGGATCGTAGAGGGCGGGGAGGGCCTTGGGGCGCCGGCGGCGGAACGCGATGGCCGCGACCACGCCGCCGAGCAGCCCGAGCAGGTGCCCCTGCCAGGAGATCGGCTGGTCGGTCGGGAGGATGTTGTAGATCTGGTACCAGTAGAGCAGCCCGATGAAGCCGGCCACGCCGAGGTTCCACCAGCTGCGCTCGACGAAGCCGCGGGCGAAGAGCAGCCCGAGATAGCCGAAGACCACGCCGCTGGCGCCCACGACGACGCTGCCCGGGTCGCCGACCAGCCAGACGCCGATGCCGCTGACCAGGATGATGACCAGGGTCGACCAGAGGAAGCGCCGGAACCCGCCGGCCAGGGCGAACGTGCCGACCAGGATCAGCGGGACGCTGTTGCCGTAGAGGTGGTCCCAGTTGGCGTGCAGGAACGGGCTGAACAGGATGCCGTCGAGACCCTCGGGCTGCCGCGGGATGATGCCGCCGAGCAGATCCAGATAGCCCGCCCCGAGGCCCACGTCGATCGCCTCGATGAGGAAGAGCACGGGCACGACGGCGCACATGGCGAGGAAAGACCGGCCGATGGCGGCGAAGAACGCCTCGGTCCCGAACTTGAAGGTCGCGTCTTCCCCGGGGTAAGCCATCCTCCGATGGTTACCGATGGTTGCCACCCACGCCAAATCAAGCTCGGCCCAGCTTGCGCGCCGCCGCCTTGATGTCTGCCCGGAACGTCGCGAGCTGGGTGTACACGCCCGGATAGCCCTTGCGGGCGCAGCCGAGGCCCCAGCTGACGATGCCCACCTGCACCCACCCGTCGCGGGCGTGGGCGACGAGCGGGCCGCCGGAGTCGCCCTGGCACGTGTCGACACCGCGGCGGGCCGCGCAGACCGATTCGTCCTTGACGAGCTCGATGTCGATTTTCGCGTATGCCTCCGCGCAGGCGTGGTCGGCGACGACCCGTACGGTGCCGTAGCGCAGCTTCTTCTCCTGCGTGGCGGGGCGCTCGCCGGTCTGCCCCCAGCCCAGGATGGTCAGCCGCCGCCCCTCCCCCGGCGCGTCGCCGCGGGTCAGGTCGAGGGTGGGCAGGTCGAGGTCGTGGTCGAGCTTGACCAGGGCCCAGTCGTCGCCGCGGGTCTCGTCGCGGAAGCCCTCGGCCCGGATCACCTCGACCGAGCGGGCGCGGCGGGCGGAGCGGTCCTCGAGGTCCGTCACGCCGGCGACCACCTCGATCGTGCTGTCCTTGCCCGTACGCGTGACGCAGTGCCCGGCCGTCAGCACGAGCCGCGGTGCGGTCAGGGCCCCGCCGCACCCCATCGAGAGCCGCACCATCCAGGGGAACTTGCCGTCCGGGGCGACATCGCCGCCGATGACCTCGCGCAAGTGGCCGGCGTCCGGGGTGGCGGTCGAGGCGGACCCGGCTGTCTGGCCCGCGGTGAGCACGGACACGACGATTCCGAGCACGAGAAGCGATGCGACTTTCCGGACCATGCGGACATTTGACCACTCCGGCGGCACAGAAAAGGGGTACGCGCCGAAGCACGTACCCCTTTGTCAGTCCTGGGCTGTCAGTACCAGCCGACGCTCTGCGAGTGCGACCAGGCCTCGCACGGCGAGCCGTAGCGGCCCTCGATGTAGCCGAGGCCCCACTTGATCTGGGTGGCCGGGTTGCTCTGCCAGTCGGAGGCGACCGAGCCCATCTTGCTGCCGGGCAGCGACTGCGGGATGCCGTAGGCGCCGCTGCTCGGGTTCTGGGCGCGGTGGTTCCAGCCGCTCTCCTTGTTCCACAGCTTGTTGAGGCAGGAGAACTGGGCGATGCCGAAGCCCGCGTCGATCATCAGGGCGCAGCCGGTGGCCCGGTTGCCGCTGAACTCCTCGCAGGAGGCGGGGATCGGGCCGTCGAACTCGACCGAGCCGCTTCCGCTGCTGCCGCCGCTGCTCGCCGCGGCCTTCTCCTCGGCCTTGCGCTTCGCCTCTTCCGCGGCCTTCTTCTCGGCCGCTTCCTTGGCGATGGCCTTCTTCTCGATGGTCCGCGCCTCGCCGGCGGCGGCCTGGGCCCCCGCGGCGGCCTCGGAGGCGGCCTCGGTCACGACCCGGCGCTGTTCGGCGCGGGCGGCGGCGTGCTCGCTGCGCCGCTCCTTGAGCAGCGACACCTCATCGACGTTCGACGGAACTGCAACCTGCGCCTGCGCGCTCTGCTGCAGGATCTCGCGGTCCTTGCCGATGTAGACCCCGCCGATGACGCCCGCGACGAGCAGTCCGACAGAGGCCACACGGATGCTGACCCGGCCCCAGAGCCGATTCACGAGTTTCCCTTCGTAGGGGGCAACGACGCGGGGCGTCACCCCGGCCCTCAGGACCGGAGCCGGACGCTCCACGAGCTTCGAGCGGCCGCTGCGGGACCGCACCGACCGGCTGTGGTGCCGCCGGCCCATGGTCCCCGATCGATCTCCGGCCGGGTGGACCATGCGAATGATGCTCGCCAGCCACCATGGCTCACCGTGAAGGGGATGTGAAATAACAACGCCAAGCTGTGAAATGAATCACGGGACGTTTAGGATTCAAGGCGGGCAATTGCCGACTATCCCGCTCACCCGTCCGGTATAAGCGAAATCACATTTAGTAATTGCTACCACGCAAGGAGTGAGGCGGGCGCCCGCACCGGGCACCCGCCTCATGATCACACAGGGTCAGAACGGAAGATCCTCCAGGAGATCGGTGACCACCTCTGCGATCGGCGAGCGCTCCGACCTCGTGAGGGTGACGTGCGCGAAGATCGGGTGCCCCTTGAGCGCCTCGATCACCGCGGTCACGCCGTCGTGCCGCCCGACCCGCAGGTTGTCGCGCTGGGCCACGTCGTGGGTGAGCACCACCCGCGAGCCCTGGCCGATCCGGGACAGGACCGTCAGGAGCACGTTGCGCTCCAGCGACTGCGCCTCGTCGACGATCACGAACGCGTCGTGCAGGCTCCGGCCGCGGATGTGGGTCAATGGCAGCACCTCGAGCATCCCGCGCGCCATGACCTCCTCGACCACGTTCGCGTGCGCCACGGCGCCGAGCGTGTCGAAGACGGCCTGCGCCCACGGCGACATCTTCTCGGCCTCGCTGCCGGGCAGGTAGCCGAGCTCCTGGCCGCCGACCGCGTACAGGGGCCGGAACACTATGACCTTCTTGTGCCGCTGGCGCTCCATCGTCGCCTCGAGACCGGCGGCGAGCGCGAGCGCCGACTTGCCGGTGCCGGCCCGGCCGCCGAGCGACACGATCCCGATGGACTCGTCCATCAGCAGGTCGAGGGCGATCCGCTGCTCCGCCGACCGGCCACGGAGCCCGAACGCCTCGCGGTCGCCGCGTACCAGCTTGATCGTCTTGTCGGGGGTGACCCGGGCGAGCGCCGACCCCTTCGACGAGTGGATGACCAGACCGGTGTGGCACGGCAGGGCGGCCGCCTCGTCCAGTTCGGGCTCGTCACC
>CAKUMG010000429.1 GCA_934667465.1 uncultured Actinoplanes sp.
ACACCAGCGCGCGCGCCTGCTCCGGATCCGCCACGGAGCCGTACTCGCCGACCCACCGGGCGCCGAGGCCGGAGCGCTCGTAGCGGGCCATGTCGAGCACCGGCGCCGAACAGACCGCGGCGGCGAAGAGGCCGGGCTGCTGGGTGACGGCCGCGCCGACCAGCAGCCCGCCGTTCGACTCCCCGCAGATGCCCAGCCGGGCGGGCGTGGTGAACCCGTCGGCGATCAGCCCGCGCGCCACCGCCTGGAAGTCGTCGAAGACGTTCTGCTTGTCACCGAGCATCCCCGCCCGGTGCCATTCCGCGCCCTCCTCGCCGCCGCCGCGCAGGTGGGCGAACGCGACGGTGCCGCCGGCCTCGACCCACGCCAGCGTCCAGGCGGAATAGGACGGGGTCAGCGGGATCCCGAACCCGCCGTAGCCGTAGAGTACTGTCGGCCGCGGGCCCGCACGGTCGCCGGCACCGGTCAGGACGACCACCCGGATGTCGGTTCCGTCGGCGGAGCGATAGGACAACCGGTGCGTACGCATTTCGGTGTCGGCCTCCGCGGCGCATCGGTGCGCCCGGGTCCGGACGTCGACGTGCAGCACGGTCTGCGGGGTGACGTGGTCGGTGTAGGTGAACCAGAGGTCGTGGCCAGGCTCCGGCCGGGTGCACAGCGGCCCCACGGTCCCCGCCCCGGGCAGCGGCACGTCGCCGAGCGGTTCACCGCCGGCCGGGTCGTGCAGCGTGACCTCGCCGACGGCGTGCCGGACCCGGGTGACCGCGAGGACGCCGTCGAGGAGCACGAAGTCGGCGAGGACCGCGTCCGGGTCGGCCGGCACCAGGTCCTGCCAGTGGCCGGGCCCGGGCTCCGCGGGGTCGGCGACGCACAGCCGCCCGCGGGGAGCGGCCAGGTCGGTGAGCACATACATCCGGCCGTCCCGGCCGACGGTCAGCACGGTGCGGGCGTCCAGGCCCTCCTGCACGGCCCGCAGGCGCGGCTCGGCCGGGCCGGCGGCCCGCAGATCGGCCAGCCAGAGATCGTTGCCGCGCCGGCTGCCGGAACCCGCCGACACGGTCAGCCAGCGCCCGTCCCGGCTCAGGTCCACCCCGTACGCGTCGGTGTCCGGTCGTCCCGCACCGAAGATCAGCACGTCGTTCTCCACCGGGGTGCCGACCCGGTGGAGGTGGACCCGGCGCTCGCGATCGGGGCGCTCGGCCCGGCTACGGACGTAGTAGAACTCCGTGCCGCCGGGGAGCCAGGCCACCGGCGACGAGCGGCACCCGTGCACGGGCCCGTCGACGGGCCGTCCGTCGCGGGT
This sequence comes from uncultured Actinoplanes sp., assembly GCA_934667465.1. Taxonomy (GTDB): domain Bacteria; phylum Actinomycetota; class Actinomycetes; order Mycobacteriales; family Micromonosporaceae; genus Actinoplanes. The sequence goes on from CAKUMG010000429.1 coordinate 1,304, forward strand.
GTCGAGCACGAAGAGCACCGACTTCTCCGAGCCGCCGCGGGACAGCTGGCAGGCGACGAGACCGCCGTCCGGCGACGGATGCCACTGGTCCAGCGTGGTGGTGCCGGAGGGGTCGGCGGCGGCCGGGTCGAGCAGGACGACCTCCGCGCCGTCCGGGCCGGTCACGTACAGCGCGGGATGCTCGCGGCCCACGTCGCGGCGCAGCTCGAAACGCCGCTCGCCGCGCCACACCGGCGCCCCCGCGACGGGTATGTCGGAGACGGCCGCGATGCGGGCCCGGAACGACTCACGGGCCGGCAACTGCTCCGCGGACCGGGACCAGAGCAGATCCTGGGCCGCCTGCCAGTCCCGTACCGCTGGATCCTCCGGGTCCTCGAGCCACCGGTAGGGGTCGGCGACCGGCCGGCCGTGCAGCTCGTCGATCACCGGATCCCGCTGTGCAGGGGGATACCGCATCGCTTCTCCTCTCCCGGCGGCACGAGGTCCGGACGACCGCCTGAGCTGTCGTCCGGACCCCGTGGAACCTGTTCAGCGAGGCTTACCGGGACGTCGGATCCGCACCACCGATACCGTGGCGGGCCGCCGGCGTCCGGCCTCGTGGCCGCCGCTCGATCAGTGGCAGGCGGCGACGCTGAGGTTGCTCGGCTTGACCGAGCCGCAGGTCAGCACGGTGAGCGTGCTGCCGCCGCCGCCCCCGCCGCCACCGGTGGGAGCCTCCAGGCCCTGCAGGTCGAGAAGTGCCATGTCGTCACGTCCTTCGTGTTGGGTGGTACTGAAATCGGATGATGGAACTACTGGTGACACTGGACGTGGCGTCAGTGACAGGCCGCAACACTGAGGTTGCTCGGCTTGACTGAGCCGCAGGTCAGCACGGTGAGGGTGCTGCCGCCGCCCCCGCCACCACCGGTGGGAGCCTCGAGACCCTGCAGGTCGAGAAGTGCCATGGATTCACCTCCTTTCATCGCTGGTCGGTCCGAACCGGTCCGGTCGTGCTGGCGGGCAAGCTGGTGTCCGCCGTGCCGCCGGATGGTTCGAGGAAGGGCAGGGACACCGGCCGGTCGTGCAGCACGGTTCCCAGGCAGAAGAGGACTCCGGCCGTTCCGGTCGCGAAGTCCATGGACAGGCGCATCAGCTGATTGCCGGGAAAGGCAAGGCCGTCGCCGTACGGGAGAGCGTGCAGATCCAGCCGCGCGATCTGCTCCGCGGTGTCGGTGGTGAGTTCGTCACCGCCGGGGCGCAGACCGGTCCCGAGGGCGGCGATGATGCCGGCGCGCCCGGTGAACAGGCCGCTCTGCACGAAGTAGCGGGAACCGGCGACCAGGCGGGCGGAGCGCAGCGCGGCCGCCATCTCGTCGTCCGGCCGGTGACGCAGATAGCGCTCGAGCACCAGGGCGATGCCGATCGAGCCCTCGTCCAGATAGGGCAGGGTGCGCCAGCCCTGGTTGACCTGCAGCGACCCGTCGTCGCCGGTGACGCAGCGCCGCAGGTCCTGGCGCAGCGCGACGGCGGCCCGGTCGAGGAAACCGGCGTCGGCCGTCACCTCGTACGCCCGCAGGAACAGCAGGGCCGACCCCGCCGAGCCGAACAGCAACCCGGCGCGCGGGTTGGTGCCGCCGCTGACGTCCGGGACGTCGCCGACGCCGCCGAGCCGCTCGGCGCACAGCTCCGCCATGCGCAGGCCCTGCTCCGTGAACGACCGGTCGCCGGTCTCCGTGCCGAAGTGCAGCAGGTTCAGGGCGGTCCCGGCCAGACCCGCGAAGAGGTCCTGGCCGAGCGTCTCCCACGTGCCCCGCAGGCAGAGCTCCACCGTGTCCAGAGCGTCCTGCCGGTGCCCGAGGGCGAGCAGCGCGTACGCCACGCCGTGCAGGCCGTCGTAGAACCCCGGCCCCATGTCCGGAGGTGGTTCCAGCGCCCGTTTGCGCAGCCAGTCCTCGTGCTCGGCGACCGGCTCGGCGCCCACCGCGGCCAGCGCGTGCAGAACCCCCGCGGCGCCGTAGGCCAGGTTGATGCCGCCGCCCGGGAGGAACTGGGCGATGTCGCCCGGGAACAGCCGGTCGTCGCGCTCCGGGGTCGCGGACGCCACGATGGCACGCCGCATCGCTTCCCGTACGCCGGGCCAGCTCTCCCGGGTCGCCGCCGGCATCGCCGGGCGGCGTTCCTCCTCGCCGGGCTGCCCGATGATGGTGGACACCGTCTGATCGAACACGCCGGCCGGCACCGGGAAGGTGGCCGCGACCAGCTCCGCGAGGTGCCGGGCCTTGGCCCGGTGCACCGGCAGCATGATGGTCGCCTGTGGCAGGAAGAGCGCGAGCCGCAGGCAGGCCAGGGCGTACTCGTCGACCTGGACACCCCGGCGGTCGCCGGGAGCGCCGAATCCGGGGTGGGCCAGCGCCGACCGGGCGCCGTCCGCGGCGAGGGTGGACACCTCGAAGTCGATGAGCACCACCCGGCCGTCGGCGGTGACCAGGATGTTGTCCGGATGGAGATCCCCGAAGACGACGCTGCGTTCGTGCAGCTGCGCGACCGCCTCCGCGACCCGGTCGAGCATCCCCAGCGCCCAGCTCGTGTAGTCGGCGATCGACTCGGCCGAACAGTCCGCGCGGGTGAGGGGATACTTCTGCACCATCATCCGCTGCAACGGGTTGCCGTCGACGAACTCCTGCACCAGGAACTGGTGATCGCCGAGCGTGAAGTAGTCGATGAGCTTCGGCACCACGGCGAGACCGGCGAGCCGCTCCAGGATGGCCCGCTCGTGGGCCAGCCGGGTCGTCGCGTCGCGGTCCGCCACGTCCAGCCCGGCGAACGGGCGCCCCTCCTTGAGCACCACGCGTTCCCCGGTCCGCAGGTCCTTGCCGAGGTAGACGCCACCGCTGTTGGAGAACTGCAGCACGCTCTCGATCGCGTACGGCAGATCCTTGGTGGTGACCGCGTTGCGAGCGGCCAGGTGCGGCTCGAGGAACGCGGGCAGCGGCTCCCACGACGGCAGCGCGAACGTGGCGCCGCGTACGTCGGGGACGAGCACGCCGTCCGGGTTCTCGATCGCCAGCACCCGCTCGCCGTTGGCGCCCAGGCAGTGCCGCTCGGTGAAGCCACCGAACCGGACGAACACCGGGCCGTCGCCGAAGCGGAGGTCACTGAGGATGTACGGCCCCTGCACGCCGGCCAGCAGCTCGTCGAGCTCCCGGACGATCGTCTCGAGCCGGCTCTCGTCCTGCGGGTAGATCGTCACCAGCTTGCCGCTGGAACCGCGGAACGCCGACTTGGCGTTGAACATCACCATGACGGGCCGGCTGCGCAGGTACTTGAACGGGATCCCGCGAGCGGTGCAGTAGTCCCAGACGACGTCCAGGACCCGTTCCGCGTCGGCGATCCGCGCCGAGAGGTGCACCTTCCACCCCTGCGGCCGCACCTGCTCGCCGGCCGGCGAGTAGTGCATCCACGTGTCGGTGCCCCGGTGCTCCCAGCCCTCGGGCAGCTGCCGCGCACACACCGCGAAGTCGGGATTGCCGGCGCCACCACGATCGAGCCGCTCGTAGAACGTGCGGTCGGCGAGACAGTAGACTTCGTATTGCTCGATCACGACCTCACCCCCTCGTTCTCGGCGACCGTCCGGACGCCGGCGCAACCACTTGATTCGGGCCGCGCGACACAAGGTCCGGGCCTGTCATACGGATGGCTCACCGTGACTCGCCTTTCGGTTCGTTCTGCAACCATCCTCTCGGCCGGGGGCGCCCGCTCCTAGTAGCAGTTGTCAGCTCCCATCCATGAGATTCACCGCCCCCACCGTGCATTCCGCACATGCCGCGCCCAGGGCTCCCGACGGGGTGTTCCTGGCGACGCCCCTGGCCATCACGTTCAGATCGGGGGCTGTCAAGTCCCGTTGATCCGGAGGCTGGGTCCGGGCTGCCCGTCCAACGGGCAGCCCGAACCGCCGGCCACCACACCCGCACGGTGATCGCGCGATCATCGGGAAGGCCGGCAACGCGAGGCAGGTCGTCGTCGCCCACCTCATAGCCGGCACACGCGATGACCGTGATCGCGATCCATGCGCGACATTCACGTGGCGGCCGCCGCTGGGTGAGACCGGATGGCATCAGCGTGTTCAATTTTGTGTGACGGCTATCATCGCTTGCCGGCGCGTTTGCCGCTTCCGATCATGGGGCTTTGGGAGAAGGGTAGAGGAATGAGATGGGTGCAGACGGAAATCTTTTCCGTGGTCGAATTGGCGTGGCTGCGGGATTCGGCGGGGCGGCGCAACTACTCCACGGCGAAAAAGCTCTTCCGGCGTGCGCACGGGGTTCGGCGGGCGTTCGGGAAGGCTCTGCACCATGCCGCCCGGCTGCGCCGCGATGCTCCCGAGGCGCGCACGCCCGATGGCAAGCTGCGGTGGATCGAGGTCATGCGCGCCGATTTCCGCGAGGCGAACAAAAGGCGGG
>CAKUMG010000430.1 GCA_934667465.1 uncultured Actinoplanes sp.
GGCGCACCTGCGCAGCGGGGCGGAGATGCGGCGGCGGTTCGCGGCCTATCCGGGCGCGGTGGAGAACGCCGCGATGAACGCCGAGGACCAGGCGTTCGACCTGAACCTGGTGGCGCCGCGGCTGCCCGACTTCCCGATCCCGGAGCCGGGGCACACCGAGATGAGCTGGCTGCGCGAGCTGACGATGCGCGGGGCCCGGGAGCGCTACGGGCCGCCGCAGGCGCACCCGAAGGCGTACGCGCAGATCGAGCACGAGCTGCGGATGATCGAGGAGCTGGACTTCCCGGGCTACTTCCTCGTGGTCTATGACATCGTGCGGTTCTGTCGCGAGCAGAGGATCTACTGCCAGGGCCGGGGGTCGGCGGCGAACTCGGCGGTCTGCTACGCGCTGCGGATCACCAATGTGGACGCCGTCGAGTACGACCTGCTCTTCGAGCGCTTCCTGGCGCCGGAGCGGGACGGGCCGCCGGACATCGACGTGGACATCGAGTCGGACCGGCGTGAGGAGGTGATCCAGTACGTCTACACCAAGCACGGCCGCGAGCACACCGCGCAGGTCGCCAACGTCATCTCGTACCGGCCGCGCTCGGCGGTGCGCGACATGGCGAAGGCGTTCGGCTTCTCCCCGGGCCAGCAGGACGCGTGGAGCAAGCAGATCGACAGGTGGGGCAGCGTCGCGGCGGTGGACGTGGAGGACATCCCGGCGCACGTGGTGGAGTTCGCGAACCAGGTGCAGGGCTTCCCGCGGCACCTGGGCATCCACTCGGGCGGGATGGTGATCTGCGACCGCCCGATCATCGAGGTCTGCCCGGTGGAGTGGGGGCGGATGCCGGGCCGGTCGGTGCTGCAGTGGGACAAGGACGACTGCGCGGCGGTGGAGCTCGTGAAGTTCGACCTGCTGGGCCTCGGGATGCTCTCGGCGCTGCACTACGCGTACGACATGATCGAACTTGAACTGGATCTCGGCGACATGCGGCTGGACGATCCGGAGATCTACGACATGCTCCGGCGGGCGGACTCGGTCGGCGTCTTCCAGGTCGAGAGCCGCGCGCAGATGGCCACGCTCCCACGGCTCAAACCGGACAAATTCTATGACCTGGTCGTCGAGGTTGCGCTGATTCGGCCGGGGCCGATCCAGGGCGGCTCAGTGCACCCGTATATAAGACGAAAGAACGGACTTGAAGCCCCCACTGTCCCACACCCCCTCATGGCCAACGCTCTCGCAAAGACCCTCGGTGTGCCGCTGTTCCAAGAGCAGCTCATGCAGCTCGCCATCGACGTGGCGGGGTTCGATCCGGCGGAGGCCGACCAGTTGCGCAGGGCGATGGGGTCCAAGCGGTCAAAGGATAAAATGGACAAGATACGCCAAAGGTTGTACGAGGGGATGGCCGAGCGGGGCATCGAGGGAGCGCTCGCCGACGAGCTGTTCGTCAAGCTGTCCGCGTTCGCCAACTACGGGTTCCCGGAGAGCCACGCGATGAGCTTCGCCTACCTCGTGTACGCGAGCGCGTGGCTCAAGCGCTACCACCCGGCCCCGTTCTGCGCGGCCCTGCTCAACGCGCAGCCCATGGGCTTCTACTCGCCGCAGTCGCTGGTCGACGACGCCCGCCGGCACGGGGTGGAGGTGCGCCGCCCCGACATCAACCTCAGCGACGCCGCGGCCGTCCTGGAGTCGGACGCGTCGACGCGCTGGAGTGCGCTGCCGGGCGAGCCGCCGCACGCGTGGGGACTGGGCGGCCCGGCCGTGCGGATGGGACTGTCGAGCATCCGTACGCTCGGCGCGGACCTCGCGGCGGCGATCGAGTCCGAGCGGCGGGCGAACGGCCCGTACCGGGACATGGTGGATCTCGCCCGGCGGACCGGGTGCACGACCGCCCACCTGGAGGCGCTCGCGACCGCCGACGCGTTCGCGGGCTTCGGCCTGACCCGGCGCGAGGCGCTGTGGGCCGCGGGCGCGGCGGCGCAGGACCGCCCGGACCGGCTGCCCGGCACGGTCACCGGCACCGAGGCGCCGGCCCTGCCCGGCATGGACGACGTCGACAGGCTGGTGGCCGACGTCTGGGCGACCGGCCTGTCCCCGGACGCGCACCCGGCGCAGTTCCTCCGCGGCGAGCTGGACCGGCGGGGCGCGCTGCCGATCGCGCGGGTGGGCCGGGTCGAGTCGGGCACCCGGATCCGGGTGGGCGGCATCGTGACCCACCGGCAGCGGCCGGCGACCGCGGGCGGGGTGACGTTCGTGAACCTGGAGGACGAGACCGGGATGCTCAACGTCACCTGCTCGCCGGGGCTGTGGCAGCGCTACCGCCGGGTGGCCCGGACCAGCTCGGCGCTGCTGGTCCGGGGGCGGCTGGAGAAGACCGCCGAGGGGGTGCTCAACCTGGTCGCGGACCATCTCGAGGCGCTCACCCCGCCGGTCACCCCGGCCTCGCGCGATTTCCGGTGATTAAGGCGATACGGCACCTTTTGCGGCGTACACCAGTTAGACGGGGGAGAGCCCACCTCGAGGGAGTGCCGTCATGATCCGGAGCCTGGCCCTGTCCGTCCTGCTGCTGGCCGCCGCCGCGAGCCCGGCCGCCGCCGCCCGCGCCGGGCGCAGCGAGCTGCGCCTGAGCTACATGGCCGACTCGGGGCACGCGGCGGCCGTCGTGCTGCGCTGCGACCCGGCCGGTGGTCCGCACCCGAAGAAGGGCAAGGCCTGCCAGGCGCTCGGCAAGGTGCAGGGTGACCCGGCGCGGCTGCGGGCGAAGAACCTGATGTGCACGCTCGAGTACGCGCCGATCACCGCGACGGTCGAGGGCACCTGGCGCGGCAGGCAGGTCACCTGGTCGCACGTCTTCGGCAACGGCTGCGACCTGGGCCGCACGATGGGTGCCGTCATGGCCTTCTGAGCGGGGTCGCGGCCCCCTACGATCGATGCATGTAGATCGATCGGTGGGAGGTCAACGATGTCCAGCCCTCAGGAAAGCCCCCCGGAAACGGCCAGAACCGACGTCGAGCAGGCGTTGCTCGGCGGGAGTACGTACCGCAGCCTCGGCGAGCAGCACCTGTCCCCGCGCGAGGAGCGCTTCGAGCGCTCCCGCCGCACGATCGGCTTCTTCCTCGCCCCCGTCGTCACGCTCGTCTTCCTCGCGCTCCCGCTGGACCTGCCGCCCAGTGAGCAGACCCTCGCGGGCATCCTGCTCGGCGTCATCGTCGCCTGGGTCACCGAGCCCGTCCCCATCCCCGTCGGCGGGCTGATCGGGGTGGCGCTGATCGTCATCCTCGGGGTGGCGCCGGCCGCCGACGTGCTCGCCCCGTTCGGCTCGTCCACCGTCTTCACGTTCATCGGCGCGTTCATCCTGGCCCAGGCGATGCTCAAGCACGGGCTGGCCCGGCGGTTCGCGTTCCGCCTGCTGTCGGTGCCCGGTGTCGGCCGCACCACGCCCCGGGTGATCATCGCGTTCGGGGTGATCACCTGCCTGCTGTCCGCGTTCGTCTCCAACACCGCCACCGTCGCGATGCTGCTGCCCACCGCACTCGGCATCCTCACCGTCATCGCGAAGCTGCTGCAGGACCGCGGCCTGGTCGCGGAGGGCTTCGACCCGACGCGGCTGCGGGTGGGCGCGGCGCTGATGCTGATGCTCGCGTACGGCGCCAGCGTCGGCGGGCTGCTGACGCCCGTCGGCACCCCGCCCAACCTGATCGGCCGCGGCCTGATCGAGGAGGCTACCGGCGTACGGATCTCCTTCGCCGAGTGGATGGCCCTCGCGGCGCCCATCTGCCTGGGCATGTTCGTCGTGCTCGCGGTGGTCCTGCTGCTGCTCAACAAGCCGGAGATCAAGCGGATCGACGGCGTCGAGCAGTACGTCGCGCAGGAGCGCGCCAAGCTCGGCAGGATGTCCCGGGCGGAGCGCAACACGCTCGTCGCGTTCACGGTCACCGTCGTCCTGTGGATCACCCCGGGTGTCGTGGCGCTGATCGCGGGCACCGAGTCGGACGTCTACGACACCGTCAGCGGGCGGCTCAACGAGGGCGTCGTCGCGGTGCTCGGGGCGTCGCTGCTCTTCCTGCTCCCGACCAGCTGGGGCGAGCGGCGCTTCACCCTCGACTGGAGCGACGCCGCCCGGATCGACTGGGGCACGATCCTGCTCTTCGGCACCGGGATCATCTTCGGCGCGCTGCTCGCCGACACCGGGCTCGCCGAGCGCATCGGCACCGCCAGCGCTGACGTGCTGGGGCTGTCGAGCACGTTCGCGGTCACGGCGTTCGCGGTGCTGCTGGCGATCGTGATCTCCGAGACCACCAGCAACACGGCGTCCGCCGCGGTGGTCGTGCCGATCATCATCCCGATCGCCGTGGCCACCGGGATCGACCCGCTCGTTCCGGCGCTGGCCGCGACGTTCGCCGCGTCCTTCGGCTTCATGCTGCCCGTCTCCACCCCGCAGAACGCCGTCGTGTACGGGTCGGGCGTCGTGCCGATCACCACGATGATCCGCTCCGGGGTGTCGTTCGACGTGCTCGGCGGCATCCTCATCCTGCTGGTGCTGCCGCTCATGATCGCCGTCGTCGGGCTGGGCGGCTGAGATGGCCCGGATCGCTGTGATCCCCGGCGACGGCATCGGGATCGAGGTCACCGCCGCCGCCCGCGAGGTGCTCGGCGCGGTCGCGGACAAGCACGGGCTCGACCTGGCGTACGACGAGTTCGACTGGTCCTGCCGCCGCTACGCGGCCGAGGGCGCGATGATGCCGGCCGACGGGCCGGCCGTCCTGCGGCCGTACGACGCGATCCTGCTCGGTGCCGTCGGCTGGCCCGGCGTGCCGGACCACGTCTCGCTGTGGGGGCTGCTGATCCCGATCCGGCGGGCCTTCCGGCAGTACGTGAACCTCCGTCCGATCCGGACGTTCGCGGGCGTGGCGAGCCCGGTCCGCGACGCGCGGGCCGACTTCGTCGTCGTCCGGGAGAACGTCGAGGGCGAGTACAGCGAGATCGGCGGCCGGATGAACCGCGGCTTCCCGGACGAGTTCGCGGTGCAGGAGTCGGTGTTCAGCCGGGCCGGGGTGTCCCGGATCGCCGACTTCGCGTTCGGGCTGGCGCGCAGCCGGCGCTCGTACGTGACCTCGGCGACCAAGTCCAACGGCATCGTGCACACCATGCCGTTCTGGGACGAGGTCGTCGCCGAGCGCGCGGTGGCCTTCCCCGACGTGCGCTGGGACGCCGAGCACATCGACGCCCTGGCCGCGAAGTTCGTGCTCGAGCCGGGCCGCTTCGACGTCGTCGTCGGCTCGAACCTGTTCGGCGACATCCTCAGCGACCTCGCCGCCGCGGTGGCCGGCAGCATCGGCATCGCGCCGTCGGCCAACCTCGACCCGACCCGCACGTACCCGTCGATGTTCGAGCCCGTGCACGGCTCCGCCCCGGACATCGCCGGCCGCGGGATCGCGAACCCGGTCGGCGCGGTCTGGTCGGCGGCGCTGATGCTGGCGCACCTGGGACATCCCGCGGCGGCGGCCGACGTCCTCGCCGCCGTCGAGGCCACGCTCGCCGCCCCGGGCACCCGCACCGCGGACCTGGGCGGCACCGCGGACACCGCCGCCGTGGTCCGCGCGCTTGTGTCGCATATCCGTCAGGAGGGGGGTGCAACATCAAGTACATCGTAGAGCGTCTATCTCCGTGAGCCGGGACGTGCCCGGCCGACGGGAGAGCAACGCATGCGTCGACGCAGGCTGTCAGCACTCTTACTCAGCATGATCACCGC
>CAKUMG010000431.1 GCA_934667465.1 uncultured Actinoplanes sp.
GCGGTCAACGCCGAGCTCGGGAACCTCGCGAACGCCGTACGGACCATCGCCGAGCGCTCCACGCATGCCGCGACCATCGCCGCCGACGGGGAGCGGGTGGCGGGCGAGGCGACCGAGCGGATGACCGGGCTGCAGAGCTCGGTCGGGGAGATCGCCGATGTCAACGCGATCATCGCGCAGCTCGCCGGGCAGACGAACCTGCTCTCGCTCAACGCGACCATCGAGGCGGCCCGGGCCGGGGAGCTCGGCAAGGGCTTCGCCGTCGTCGCCACGGAGGTCAAGCAGCTCGCCACCGAGACCGCCGCCTCGGCCGGCAAGGTCGGCGACGTCGTCAAGGCGATCGTCGAGCAGACCGGCGCGGCCGCCACCGGGTTCGCCTCCACGGCCACCGCCGTCGCCGAGATCAACCAGGTGCAGGTCGACATCGCCGCGTCGGTCGAGGAACAGGCCACCGTGCTGGCCGAGGTGACCCGCCAGCTGGCGACCGCGTCGCACGCCGCGCAGGAGATCCTGGACGGGCTCGACCAGCTCAGCGAGAATGCACGGGAGAGCTGACGGCGAACCGGGGGAGACGTGGATCCTCACATCCACGTACGGGCAGACGGCCGGGCCGACCCGGCCGTCCGTGGCGTGCTGGCCTCGACCTTCGGGCTGGTCGGTGACCTGCCCGCCGAGGTGCGCACCGGCTGCGGGCTGCGGGTGCCGGCGGCGATGACGTCCGCGCGGCCCGAGAGTGTCACGTGCCTGCCGTGCCGGGAGCACGCGCACGAGCAGAACCTGCGGATGGCGGACCAGCTCGAGCTGCTGGGGGCGCTGCCGGGGTCGGTCCTCACGCCCGGGCAGATCGCGCGGGCCGCCGCCGAGTACCGGGACCTGGCCCGCCGGTTCGGATGAGCAGCGCACGAAGAGCGAGCGGGACAGGCCGTGCGAACCCGGCCCGGCCGGCACGTGGGACGCTTGGCGGATGCACATCGCGGGCCTGCACACGTACCCGGTCAAGGGTTGTCGCCGGCTGGACCACGACGAGGCCGTGACCGAGCCCTGGGGCCTGGCCGGTGACCGGCGCTGGATGGTGATCGACCCGGACGGCGTCGGGATCACCCAGCGGCAGGCGCCCGCGCTGGCCCTGCTGCGCGCGGTGCCGCGCCCCGGCGGGATCACGATCAACGGGTTCGACGTGGCGGAGCCGGTGGACGCGCCGAAGGAGACGGTCCGGGTGTTCGGGTCGAAGCCGCCTTTCCCGGTGCGCATCGCCGCCGCCGGTCCGGTGCTGACGGAGTTGCTCGGTCGCCCTGCGCGTCTGGCCTGGCTGGGCGATCCCACCGTACGGCCGATCGAGCGCAACGCGCGCGACAGCGACCGGGTCAGCTTCGCCGACGGCTATCCGGTGCTGCTGACGTCGGAGGCCTCGCTCGCGGCGCTCAACGCGGAACTCGACGAGCCCGTGCCGATGACCCGGTTCCGGCCCAACGTCGTCGTCGCCGGTGCCGGGGCGTGGGAGGAGGACCGGTGGGCCGGCGGGCGGCTGCGGCTCGGCGGCGTGACGTTCCGGGTCGCCGAGGGGTGTGCCCGGTGCGTCGTGACGACCATCGACCAGGAGACCGGGGCGAAGGGCGGCGAGCCGCTGCGGACGCTGGGCAGAATGCGGCGCGTCGATGGCCGTCTGCTCTTCGGTGTCACTTTGATCCCGGATGAGTTGCCAGGTGAGACGCATGTCATCCGGGCGGGGGAGCCTGTCTTAAGCGTGTCTTAGGAGGGTTGCCCGCGGGCGCGCGCGGCCCGGAGGATGCTCGGACGTGAGTGCACATCGCCCCCCTCGTTCCCGCTGGCTCGCCCCCCGCCGGCTCGTCACCGGTGGTGCTGCCGTCGTCCTCGCGGGCGTGCTCGGCACCGCGCTGCTCGTGCAGAACGGCGGCAGCGCCTGCGCGGCCCCGCCGAGCACCGCGAAGCAGTCGGGCAAGGCCACGTTCTACGACCTGGGCGGAGCCCTGGGCAACTGCTCGTTCACCCCGCCCGCCGACGACCTGTACGTGGCTCTGGGCGTCAGTGAGTACTCCGGCGCGGCCGCCTGCGGCAGCTACCTCGACGTGACCGGGCCGAAGGGCAAGGTCCGGGTGAAGGTCTTCGACAAGTGCCCCGAGTGCGCCGAGGGCCACCTCGACCTCAGCCGCACCGCGTTCAAGAAGATCGGTGCCGAGGTCTCGGGCATCATCCCGATCACCTACAAGGCGGTCCCGAACGCGTCCACCCCCGGACCGCTGAGCCTCACGTTCAAGGAGGGCTCCTCGGCGTACTGGTGGGCCCTGCAGGCCGACAACCACGCCAACCCGATCAAGTCGGTGCAGGCCAAGGGCCCGGGCGGCGACTGGATCAGCGCGAACCGCGCCGACTTCAACTTCTGGATCATCGACAGCGGCGCGGGCGCCGGGCCGTTCCAGGTCAAGATGACGGACGTCTACGGCAACACGGCCACGGCCAAGAACATCAAGATGCTGCCGCAGCAGAGGCAGACCACATCCGTACGCTTCGCCGGCGGCTCCAGCACCTCCAGCGGCAGCTCCGGCGGCGATTCCGGCGGCTCCGGCTCGACGAAGCCCAAGTCCTCGCCGTCCCCCGCATCTTCCGCGAAGAAGAAGCCGTCGCCGTCCGCTTCCGCCTCGGCGTCCGCCCCGGCCTCGGCCTCGGCGTCGGTTCCGGCCTCCGCCCCGGCTGTCGCTTCCGCCCAGGACATCGGCGAACAGCGCGCGGAAAGTCAGGAACTCGCGCTGGCAGCCGGGAACGCAAGCCCCCGCTGCTGACCCGCTTCACAGAGCCGCTCTCACCCCCGGCGGCTCGGCCTCGACCGGCGTCGGCACTGCCGGCGCCGGTCAGAGGTCCCGCCACATGAACAGCTCGTCCCGGTCGTCCCCGGGCCCGACCCGCAGCGCCCCGGGGATCCGCCCGACCTCCCGGTAGCCGAGCCGCGCGTAGAACCCGTCCAGCCCGTGCCCGTCCCGCACGGTCACCTGCAGCCCGCTCCACCCGCGCCCGCGCCCCAGCTCGGCGGCGGCCCCCATGACCGCGGCCCCGTACCCGCGCCCCTGGCTCCCGGGCAGCACCATGACGCGCTTCAGCACCCGCCAGTGCCCCTTGAGCCCGAACCGGTTGTCGACCGCGAACAGCATGGCCACCAGCCGCCCGCCCTCGAACCCGGCCACGAGGTGGTCCACCCCCTCGGCCACCCCCGCGAACGCGGCCGCCGCGGTGGGCCGTACGTCCTCCGCGGTGACCGGCCCCACGAACCCGACCGGCCCTCCCGCATTGGTGACCGCCACCCAGAGCGCGACGATCTCCTCCTCGAGCGCGGCGGTCAACGGCGGATCCACGACGAACGTCAGCGACATCCCGCCATCCTCCCGGCCACCCCTCACCCACGACCGTCCCCGGGCCACTTCCTGGTGATCGTTTTGATCGCGGTGTCGGGCGCGGGCGACCCCGAGCGGAACCAGACGCGGACGAGACATGCGCGACAACCTGTGCCCAGGCGTCAACGCGGGATGGATGGGCCTCTCCGGCGTCCGAACGGTGCTCGGACGACGTGCTCCGGAGAGGCCTCGACCACCGGTAGGGCCGGCGGGACTCGAACCCGCACTGTCATGGACCTAAACCATGTGCCTGCTGCCAATTGGGCTACGGCCCCATGCTGGCACCTACTCTAGGGCCTCCATCCGTCGGCGGCACGACCTGGGCCGGGGGGAAGGCGGAGGACACCGCTGCCCGTGAACGCCGGTTCGGATAGCCGGCTCCGGCGAGGACCCGGGTGACCATGGCGGGACTGATGTCCAGCGGTTCGCGCGACCGGCACGCAAGGGCGGCCGTCAGTACCTGCTCAGGTGGCCGACGGTTGCGGCTGGGCCCGCCGACGGCACGGCGGCCGCCTCGCGGGTCGGGCCGCGTGACAGCCGCCGTGGTCCCGGGCAGTCGCTGCCTGTCCAGGATCGGCGATCCGTGTCCCGAATGTCGCGGAACGGCGATGTGAGTCAGTCGACCCCGAGGTCGCGCCGCAGCTTGGCGACGTGCCCGGTGGCCTTGACGTTGTAGAGCGCCTTCTCGATCAGCCCGTTCTCGTCGATGACGAACGTGGACCGGATGACACCCACGACCGTCTTGCCGTAGTTCTGCTTCTCGCCGTAGGCCGAGTAGGCGGTCAGGACGCTCTTGTCCTCGTCCGCGACCAGCGGGAACGTGATCGAGTCGCGCGAGCGGAACGCTGCCAGCTTGGCGGGGGAATCGGGGGAGATGCCGACCACCTCGTAGCCCGCGGCCTGCAGCGAGCCCAGGTTGTCGCGGAAGTCGCAGGCCTGCGTGGTGCAGCCGGGCGTCATCGCGGCCGGGTAGACGTACAGGATCACCTTGCGCCCGCGCAGATCCTTCAGCGCCAGGGTGTCGCCGGTGTCGGTGGGCAGGGTGAACTCGGGGGCCGGGTCGCCCGCGGAGAGCCGCTCAGTCATGCATCCGACGATATCCGGGCCGGTCCGGCCGCCCGCAGGCGCAACACCGCTGCCCCGGCCGCGCCGGCGCCGCCGCCGAGGGCGAGGAGCACCGCCGACCGCGCGACCCAGGCCGGCCCGGGGAAGTTGACCACGGCCTGGGTGAACACGCCCGCGTCGTTGACGCCGCCGAAGATGGCCAGGGCGGCGCCGCCGATGAGGAGCGCGAACGGCATGCGGTCCCGCAGCGTGAGGACACCCGCACCGACCGCGATCACCGCCGCCAGGATCGCCGGCGCCTGGGCCTCGACGCCGAGGGTCGCGCGGGTGATCCCGTACACACACGTGGTTGTGCCGGCGATCAGCGCGACCGGCCCCACCCACCGGAAGCGGCGGCGGGCGAGCAGGATCGTCGCGGCGGCCAGGGTGGCGGCGCCGGCCCACCAGGCCCACGCGGGTGGCGGAGGTTCCCAGGTCAGAGTGCCTTCGATCGCGAGGGTACGCACGTTCTGGCGCAGCGGGACCGTCCACTCTCGCAGCAGGTGCGGGCGCGAAGGATCATCCCGGGCCTGGGGCGGCAGCCCGTCGGAGAGCCAGCGGGTGCGCTGGTCGTGCCAGCGCACGGTGGTCCCGCCGGCGATGCGTTCCCACTGCGGCGGGGCGGTCGGATCGGCATTCGCGGGTACGGGCACCTCGCCGGCCAGCGTCTCGTTCGTGTACGCGGCGGGGGAGTTCACGTTCCGGAACACCCCGTCGGCGCGGATGTCGAGATAAGGCTCACCCTGATAGCCGAGCACCTCGACGCTGCGCCCGGTGTCGTTGACCAGCTCCAGCCGGGCGCCCGCCTCCACGACCCGGACGGTCAGCCCCGGCACGTCCTCGCTCAGCCCGGTGACCTCGCTCCGATAGGCCGTCGCGTCGGGCGCCTCACCGCCGTGGGCCGAAGCGGGGCCGGCCGGCACGAGCAGCGCGCCGGCCAGCACCGCGAGGAACCATCCCGTACGCCTCACGCGCCGGCGGCCGCCACCGCGGCGCTCAGCCCTGCCGCGCTCCGGTCGGTCAGGTCCGTGCCGTTGACCTTGACCGTCGGCGTGCCCGTGATCCCCCGCTCGGAGGCCTTGTCGGTCACCTCGGCCGCCCAGCCCGTGTAGGTCTCGTTGTTCACCGCGTCCGCGAACGCCGGGTCGGTCAGCCCCACCGACTTCCCGAGCTCGATCAGCTTCGCGTCGTCCAGGCCCGGGGTGTTCTCCTCGGGCTGGTTCG
>CAKUMG010000432.1 GCA_934667465.1 uncultured Actinoplanes sp.
GGCCCAGGCAGCGGCGGCCGCGGCCCGCCCCGCGGGGATCGCCACGGCACTAGCCCGCGCCGACTACGACTTCCGCCCGGGTGCCACCGCGCCCGAGCCCGCCCCGCCCGCCCCGGTCGCCCGCCCCGGCCAGCCCCGGCTGCTCAAGACCGGGCTCGGCCGGCTGAGCATGGGCCAGCTGCTGGCCTGGCAGCTCGCGGCGACGGCGGTGCTGATGGCGTGGCAGTCCGACTCGATCGTGGTGACCGTCCTCGTCGCGGTGGCGGCGCTCGTGCTGGTCTCCCCCACCCTGATCCGCTACCGGGGCCGCTGGCTCTACCGCTGGTTCGGCGTGTGGATCCGGTTCCGCGGCCGACCGCACCGGTCCCCGGTCACCGGCGAGGGCACGGCGTTCGACCTGCTCGCGTTCGCGGAGCCGAGCGTCGCGCTGGCCGCCGAGGAGCTCGACGACCGGCAGATCGCGCTGCTCACGCACCGGGGCGGCCTCTGCGCCGTGCTGGAGCTGGGCCCGGACGACAGCACCCTGCTCGACGGCGAGCCCGTGCGGCTGCCGTCGCCGGTCACCATGCTGCCGCTGGCCGATGCGCACGCGTCGCCGATCACCGCGCAGCTGCTGGTGTCGGTCACGCCGGCCCCGGTCGTCGGTCCGGGCTATGTGGAGCGCTCCTATCGCGAGCTCACCGGCGGTGAGGTCCCCGCGCAGCGGCGCAGCTGGCTGGTCCTGCAGGCGACGCGCACCGCGGACGCCTACGCCGACTCCGAGCTGCGGCCCGCGCTGCTGGCGGCGGTCCGCCGGGCCCGCCGGCACCTGCGCACCGACAAGGTCGCCGCGCGCATCCTGGACCGCGACGGGCTGCTCAACGCGGTCAGCCACCTCGGCCGGCTGTCCGACGCGGGCCGCGCCAAGAACCCCGGAACCGCCGGCATGGCCCGCGAGACCTGGCGCTCGTCGTGGATCGAAGAGGTCCCGCACAGCGCCCGTCGCGTCGTGCACTGGCCGGTCCGCGGCTGGCAGCCGGAGCGGATCCTGCTCGGCCTGCCCGCCGTCGGCGGGGTGCTGTCCGTGGCGGTCACCCACAACCAGGCCCGGGTCGCCGCGGACGAGGAGATCCTCACCCAGGTGACCTTCCGGCTGGCCGCACCCGACCCGGCCGTGCTCGCCGCCGGCGACAAGGCCCTGGACGATGCCGTGCGTGCTGCGGGCGGCCGCACCGAACGATGCGACGGCGAGCAGGCGCCCGGCCTCGCCGCGACCCTGCCGCTCGGAGGATTCCTGCAGTGATGAGCGGATCGACGTTCGCGTCCGGGCCGTCGTCGTTCGACGACGACGGCCTGCGCACCGGCGGTTCCGGCCTGGTGGTCGGCCGCAACCGGCAGAAACAGCCCGTGACGCTGCGGCTGTTCCGCCCGTCGCCCACGCGCGCATTGGTGATCGGCGGGGTGGGGTGCGCGCAGCTGCTCGCGTTCCGGTCGCTGGCGATCGGCGCGCATCTGTTCATCCAGACCGCTCGCGAGCAGGTGTGGGACGCGTTCCTGCGGCGCTGCGGCGTCGGCCGGGAGGTCGCGGCGTTCCTGCCGCCGGACGCGTCGCCGCCGGTCACGGCCACGGCTACCGCGCCACATCTGGTGATCGTCGACGCGGGTGCGACCGTCGGCCCGCCGCCGAGCGGTGGCGGCGCGTGGCAGGCGACGCTGGTCGTGCGCGACGATCTGGCTTCCTGGGACGAGGCGTTGCTCCAGCAGAGCGATGTCGTGCTGCTGCAGCGTCTCACGGCGGCGGAGTCGGCGCTGGCGGCGTCCACTTTGGGCATCCGGCAGGCGCAGACGTACCTGCCGCAGCTGCCGGGCGAGATGGTCGGCATCGTCAGCCGCGCCCGCCTGCAATGGGTGATGCTCAGCACAACCCCGACCGAGCAAGGATTATTGGGATCGGTCGCTAGACCTTAAAACCGGATGTCGTAGCGGGGTGGGGTGTACGGACCGCTGCTCCCGCCGAGGTGCCGGGCGCGACTTCGCCGGCCGCTGACGCGTCCGGAGCGCGAAGCCCCACCCGGCCACGTGCGTGAGTGGCTGATCCGGCTCGCTGCGCATCGCCTTTCGCCCACTCACGCACGTAGCCGCGCGGGCCGGGCCGTTCTGGCGCCGCCAGGCGCCTGGCCCGGGTCGTGCGAGCCCTCGGCGGGAGCGACGGTCCGCACCCACCACCTACCTACGACATCTGCCTTTGACTTCTAAGCCTTAAGTGCAGCCGGCTCTCCGAGGACGTCCTTCAGCAGCTGCGCGCACCATTGGAGCAGCGCCAGGTCGCGCAGAGGCTCCCCGCCGATCCGGCGCGTGCTCGGCCGAGGCACGCTGACCTGGTCGTTGGCCGCCTTGTAGACCGAGTCCGGGTGGTACCGCTTGAGCCGCATCTGCTTGGAATCCGGCAGCGGCAGCGGCGAGAACCGCAGGTGCTTGCCCTGCACCGACACGTCGGTCAGCCCGTACGCCTTCGCCACCAGCCGGAACCGGGCCACCGCCAGCAGGTTCGCCACCGGGGCGGGCGGCTCGCCGTAGCGGTCGGTCATCTCCGCGACGATCTCCTTCAGCGCGGTCTCGTCCCGCGCCTCGGCCAGCTTGCGGTACATCTCCAGGCGCAGCCGCTCCACGCCGATGTAGTCGTGCGGCAGGTGCGCGTCCACCGGCAGGTCGATCTTGACCTCCTGGACCTCATCCGGCCGCTCGCCCTTGAACTGCGACACCGCCTCGCCGACCATGCGCACGTAGAGGTCGAAGCCGACGCCCTCGATGTGCCCGGACTGCTCGCCGCCGAGCAGGTTGCCGGCGCCGCGGATCTCGAGGTCCTTCATGGCGACGTACATGCCGGCGCCGAGCTCGGTGTGCTGCGCGATCGTGGCGAGCCGCTCGTGCGCGTGCTCGGTGAGCGGCTTCTCGCGCGGGTAGAGGAAGTACGCGTACGCGCGCTCCCGCCCGCGCCCGACCCGCCCGCGGATCTGGTGCAGCTGGGAGAGGCCGAGCAGGTCGGCGCGCTCGACGATGAGGGTGTTGGCGTTCGGGATGTCGATGCCGGACTCGACGATGGTCGTGCTGACCAGGACGTCGTACTCCTTCTCCCAGAAGCCGACCATGACCTTCTCGAGCTGTTCCTCGCTCATCTGGCCGTGCGCCACCGCGACCCGCGCCTCGGGGACCAGCTCGCGCAGCTTGCGGGCGGCCTTGTCGATCGACTCGACCCGGTTGTGCAGGAAGAAGACCTGGCCGTCGCGGAGCAGCTCGCGGTGGATGGACGCCGCGACCTGCTTCTCGTCGTAGGCGCCCACGTAGGTGAGGACGGGGTGCCGTTCCTCCGGCGGCGTGGCGATGGTCGACATCTCGCGGATGCCGGTGATCGCCATCTCCAGCGTGCGCGGGATCGGGGTGGCGGACATCGTGAGCACGTCCACCGACGCGCGCAGCGCCTTGAGCTGCTCCTTGTGCTCGACGCCGAACCGCTGCTCCTCGTCCACGATGATCAGGCCGAGGTTCTTGAACTTCGTCGACTTGGCGAGCAGCCGGTGCGTGCCGATGACGATGTCGGCGGCGCCGTTCGCGGCCTCCTCGAGCGTCAGCGCCGATTCCTTGGCCGTCTGGAACCGGGACAGCTGCTTGATCGTCACCGGGAACTGGCTCATCCGCTCGGAGAACGTGTTGAAGTGCTGCTGGGCGAGCAGCGTGGTCGGCACCAGGATGGCGACCTGCTTGCCGTCCTGCACCGCCTTGAACGCCGCGCGCACCGCGATCTCGGTCTTGCCGTAGCCGACGTCACCGCAGATCAGCCGGTCCATCGGGACGGCCAGCTCCATGTCGTGCTTGACCTCGCTGATCGCGGCGAGCTGGTCGGGCGTCTCCGTGTAGGGGAACGCGTCCTCCAGCTCGCGCTGCCACGGGGTGTCCGGGCCGAACGAGTGCCCCTTGGACGCCTGCCGCGCCGCGTAGAGCTGGATCAGCTGCGCCGCGATCTCCCGGACGGCCTTCTTGGCCCGGGCCTTGCTCTTCTGCCAGTCCGAGCCGCCCATCTTGTGCAGGCTGGGCGCCTCACCGCCGACATAGCGGGACAGCTGGTCGAGCTGGTCCGTAGGGACGAACAGGCGGTCGCCCGGTTGCCCCCGCTTCGACGGGGCGTACTCGATGACGAGATATTCGCGGTCGGCGCCGTTGACCGTGCGCTGGACCAGCTCGATGTAGCGGCCGATGCCGTGCTGCTCGTGCACCACGAAGTCGCCCGTCTTGAGCTCGAGCGGGTCGATCGTGTTGCGCCGCCGCGACGGCATCTTGCGCATGTCCTTGGTGGACGCGCCCCGGCCGCCGGTGATGTCGTTGCCGGTGATGACGGCAAGCTTGGCGACCTCGTCGACGAAGCCGTGGTTGAGCCCGCCGCACGTGACGAGCAGCTGACCCGGCTCGACGGCGCTCGCGATCCCGTCCACCGGGGTGACGCCGAGCCCGGCGTCGCGCAGCAGCTCGGTGGCCCGCTGGGCGGTGCCCTGGCCCTCGAAGACCAGCGCGATCGCCCACTTGTCGGCGGCCCACTGGCCCAGGTCGCCGGCGAGCTTCGCCGTGTCGCCGTGGTAGAGCGGGACCGGCTGCGCCTTGAGCGCGACCGCATCGCCCAGGTCCGGCGAGACTTTTACCGTCTCCTTCGCGAGCCATGGGGTCTCATCGGGCGCTTCATCACTGGAAAGGCCGAACGGCGAGATCGTCCACCACGGCTGGCGCAGCGTCGAAGCGTGCTCGCGCACGTCCGCGAGCGTCCGGAAGGCGGCGGCACCGACGTCGATCGGCGCCTGCCCGCCGACTGCCGCCGCGGCCCAGCTCGCCTCGAGGAACTCGTCGGAGGTGCGGGTGAGGTCGTGCGCCCGGGTCCGGATCCGCTCGGGGTCGCAGAGCAGCACGTGGGTGCCGGCGGGCATGCAGTCGATGAGCAGCTCCATGCTGCCCGTGCCGTCGAGCAGCGCCGGCGCCAGGGACTCCATGCCCTCGACCGGGATGCCCTCGGCCAGCTTGTCCAGGATCTCGGCGATCTCGGGGTGCTCGGCGGCCAGCTCGGCGGCGCGCGCCCGGACCTGCGGGGTGAGCAGCAGCTCGCGGCACGGCGGCGCCCACAGCCGCTCGACCGGGTCGATGGTGCGCTGGTCGGCGACGGCGAAGGTGCGGATCTCCTCCACCTCGTCGCCCCAGAACTCGACCCGGGACGGGTGCTCGTCGGTGGGCGGGAAGACGTCGAGGATGCCGCCGCGGACCGCGAACTCGCCGCGCTTGGTGACCAGGTCGACGCGCGCGTAGGCCATGTCGGAGAGCCTGCGCGCGACCTCCTCCAGCTCGGCCTCGCCGCCCGCGCGCAGCTCCACGGGCTCCAGGTCGCCGAGCCCCTTGAGCTGCGGCTGGAGCAGGGAGCGCACGGGCGCGACGACGACCCGCAGCGGCTCGGCGCCGACCTCGGGGTGCGCCAGCCGGCGGAGCACGGCGAGCCGGCGCCCGACCGTGTCGGAGCGCGGCGAGAGGCGCTCGTGCGGCAGCGTCTCCCACGAGGGATAGACGGCCACGGCGCCCGGTGCGATCAGGCAGCCGAGCGCGTCGGCCAGGTCGTCGGCCTCGCGGCTGGTCGCGGTGACCGCGAGCACGGGCCGGCCGGCGCCGCCGGTCTCGGCGGGGCCGGCGACCGCGCCGACCACGAACGGGCGCAGCGCGGCG
>CAKUMG010000433.1 GCA_934667465.1 uncultured Actinoplanes sp.
GTACGGGCTCGGGCGGTTCTCGTTCCGCCGGCGCGGGCTGGTGCTCGCGCTGTGGGTGCTCGTCCTCGGGCTGATGGGCGTCGGCGCGGCGACCCTGTCCGGGCCGACCAGCAGCGCGTTCTCCATCCCGGGCACCGAGTCGTCGCAGGCGCTCGACGTGATCGGCGAGAAGATGGGCGGCGGCGGGAACACCGCGAGCGCCCGGGTGGTGTTCACCGTCGGTGAGGGCGCGACGCTGATGGAGGGTGCGCCCAAGGCCGCGGTCGAGCAGGCTGTAGCCGCGCTTGCCGCGGCCCCGCAGGTCGCGAGCGTCGCCGACCCGTACACCGCGCAGACCGTGTCGCGGGACGGCCGCACGGCGTACGCGACAGTCTCCTATGCCGTTGCCGTTGCCGACCTCACCGAGCAGGCGCGCGACGGCCTGGTGACCGCCGGCGAGACCGCGGAGGCCGGTGGCGTGCCGGTCGAGTTCGGCGGGGAGGCGAGCCGGGCCGCGGCGCACAGCGGGGCGACCGAGGTGCTCGGTGTGCTGGTCGCGGCCGTGGTGCTGGTGATCACGTTCGGGGCGCTGGTCGCGGCGGGGCTGCCGCTGCTGACCGCGATCGTCGGGGTCGGCATCGGGATGTGCGGGATCCAGATCGCGACGGGCTTCTTCGACCTGTCGTCGTCGACGTCCGCGCTGGCGCTGATGCTGGGGCTGGCCGTCGGGATCGACTACGCGCTGTTCATCGTGTCGCGCTACCGCCACGAGCTGGAGGAGGGCCGCGACGGGGAGGAAGCCGCCGGGCGCGCCGTGGGTACCGCCGGCTCGGCAGTGGTCTTCGCCGGGCTGACCGTGATCATCGCGCTGGCCGCGCTCGCCGTCGTCGGGATCCCGTTCCTGGCCGCGATGGGCTTCGCCGCCGCGGGGACGGTTTTTGTGGCCGTACTGATCAGTCTGTCCTTGCTGCCCGCCCTGCTCGGCTTCGCCGGGCGCCGGGTGCTGCCCAAGTCGCAGCGTGACGGCGGGGGACGGCACGAGAAGGCGACGCGTACGCCGTTCGGCGAGCGCTGGGCGCGTACCGTCCTGAAGTTCCGGGTCCTGGCCGTGCTGGTGCCCGTGGCGGCGATCGCCGTCATTGCGATCCCCGCCCTCGACCTCAACCTGGCCCTGCCCGACGACAGCACCGCGTCGCCCGAGTCGACCCAGCGCAAGGCGTACGACCAGCTCGCCGCGGGTTTCGGCGCCGGTTTCAACGGCCCGCTGATCGTGGTCGTCGAGGCCCCCGCCGGGCAGGCCGCCACCGCCGGCGCCCAGGCGCAGAAGATCATCTCCGGGCTCGACGACGTCGTCGTGGTGACCCCGCCCACCCCGAACCAGGCAGGCGACACCGCCCTGCTCACCGTCGTCCCCGCCAGCGGCCCGACCAGCGAGGACACCAAGGCGCTCGTACACGACATCCGCGCCCACGAGCCCGAGTTCACCGCGGCCGCCGCCGGCGCGACCCTCGCCGTCACCGGCACCTCCGCGCTCAACATCGACGTGTCCGAGAAGCTCAGCGACGCGCTGCTGCCCTACCTGGCCGTCATCGTCGGGCTCGCGTTCGTGCTGCTCGTGCTGGTGTTCCGCTCGATCCTGGTGCCGATCAAGGCGACAATCGGGTTCCTGTTCTCGGTCGCGGCGGCGTTCGGCGCCATGGTCGCGGTCTTCCAGTGGGGCTGGCTGGCGGGCTTGCTCGGGGTCGACTCCACCGGGCCGCTGGTCAGCTTCATCCCGATCTTCCTGATCGGCATCCTGTTCGGCCTGGCCATGGACTACGAGCTGTTCCTGGTCACCCGCGCCCGCGAGGAGTACGTGCACGGCGCCACCCCGGACGACGCCGTCATCAGCGGCGTCAAGCACGGCGCCCGCGTCGTCACCGCCGCCGCCCTCATCATGATCAGCGTCTTCGCCGGCTTCATCCTCGCCGACGACGCCATCATCAAGAGCATCGGCTTCGCCCTGGCGTTCGGCGTCCTCGTCGACGCGTTCGTCGTCCGCATGACGATCGTCCCCGCCGTGCTCTCCCTGCTCGGCAGGGCGGCCTGGTGGCTGCCGCGCCGGCTCGACCGCGCCCTGCCCGACGTCGACGTCGAGGGCGAGAAGCTCACCCGCCGGCTCGCCGCCCACCACCACGACGACCGCGAGCTCCAGCGCGTCTAGCCCTCATTCCGCATCGTCACGCCGCCCCCGTCGTGAACAGCTGCTCGAGGCGATAAGAGACGACGTCAACTGCTTCCTCAGCCGTACGCGCACCAACCAGCACCATCGACGACAGCCCAGCGACGAGCGCCCCCAACCCGCGCGCCTCCTGCACGGGATCGAGCCCGCCGTCGATCTCCCCGGCCTCCTGCGCGCGCCGGATCTGCTGCACCAGCGCCTTCTCCATCAACTCCTGCGGCGCCCCGCCGCCGCCTTCACCTTCGCCGGGGCCTGCCGCGTTCGCACCCGCGGCGCGCGTGCTTCCGGCGCTCGCCGCCCGCGCCAGTACCGGATCCGCCAGCGCCGCCGAGTAGTACGCGCCCTGCACCCGGGCCAGCAGCAGGCTCTCCTCATCGGTGGGCAGCACCTCCACCAGCGCCACCCGCAACACATCCCGCGCCCCCGGCGGCCGCCCCAGCCCGGCGAGCCGCTGCCGCATCCGTTCCGCCATCGCCCGCGTCACGTAGTGCAGCGCGTCGGCCAGCAACCGATCCTTGGTCTCGAAGTAGTACTGCACCAGCCGCACCGACACCCCGGCCTCCGCGGCAACCTCCCGCAGCGTCGCCGCCCCCAGCCCCCGGGTAGCCGCGATCCGCCACACCGCCTCGGCGATCTGCCGCCGCCGCACCTCATGATCGACCCGCTTCGGCACGCCCCCACTCTGTCACAGCCCGGTGCCCCCTTAACCGCAGTATTGCTGCAATGCTGCTTGGCAGTATCGCCGCGATCCTGGATACTCGAGCGATGGAGGAGAATCCCGCCGATCCTGCAGCCGGACAGCGCTCACGAGCCGCCGCGAACAAGAAACCCGCCAAGGCCGGCAAGGTCGTCGGCGAGACGACGAACCACCTCGCCGACAATCAGTCCGTGTCCAAGCCTGCGAAACCGGCGTCGTATCACGGCTTCGTCTCCGTCCAGTCGCGCGGCACGGTCGCGCTGCCTCCCGTGCTGCGCAAGCGCTACGGCCTTGACCGGCCCGGTTCCCAGGTCGAGATCACCGAGCGTAGTGACGGTGTCCTGGAGCTCCGCCCGGCCATCGCGGTGCCCGCGAGCCAGGCCTGGTTCTGGACCGAGAGCTGGCAGGAGGGCGAACGGCGCGCGGACGCCGACATCGCCGCCGGTCGCACCACCACGTACGACGATGTCGACGACTTCATGGACAGCTTGGACGTCGACGGGTGAAGTTCGACAAGACCGAGGAGTTCGCCTCCGACTGGAAGTCCCTGCCGATCGACCATCGGCGCGTCTTCCGGTCCTTGATGCCCGCGTTCAACGCGGCGTGCGAGGCGTACATCGCCGACCCGGGGCACCCATGGCCCGCGCGACTGCGGGTCAAGCCGATGGTGAACTCGAACGGGATCTGGGAGATGACCTGGTCCTTCTCCGGTCCCGACGGTCGCGCGACGTTCGAGTTCTTCCTCGTGGACGGCGAGGTGGCGGTCAGATGGCGACGGATCGGCAGGCACGAGATCTACGATCGGCCTTGATCACGGCTCTCCGCCATGATCAGCGACAGGAAAGGCACACCGATGGGTGCGAAGACCGCTCTGCTCGCCTTCGCGGGCGGCGATCTGCGCCCCGCCCTGCGTGAGGCCGTTCCGGCGGGCGAAGCCGAGGCCGGGGAACTGGTGCGTGCCTTGCACCCCGGCTACGAGGTGACCTCGATCGGCGAGAGCGTGCTCGGGGACGACTGCTATCCGCCCGAGGACACCAGCTACGTGGCCGTCCTGCCCGGCGCCGTGCTGTTCTGCGATGGCCGGCTGATCTGCGACCTGCCGTCGCAGCTGCCGGCCCGAGTGCTGCGCGCCGCGGAGGGCCGGCGGGTCATCATGCACGGCATGCACTCGGTCTCGGACTGGCTGTGCTTTGCCGTGTGGGAGAACGGCGAGCTGGTCCGTTCGCTGAGCCTGTCCCCGGACGCGGGCGTGCGGGAGAACATCGGCGAGCCGTACCCCTTCGAGTTGCCGTACTGGGCCGGCGAGCATCCGGTCGGAGACCCGTACCCGCTTCCCTTCCGCCCCCTGGAACTCGGCGGGCAGGCCCTGCGCGCCCTCTTCGGCTTCGTTCTCGAGGGCCGCCGCCAGCCCGGCGACCTCGATCCGTTCGACGTCGAGTTGCGCGGCTTCCGGGTCGCCGACCCGAGCGGCCGGGAACAGGCGGACCGCGAGGCCGCCATGAGCGAGGTCCTGCAGCGGATGCAACCGCCACGCCAGTACCGCTTTGAGGCCGACGGCTCGCTGCGCGAACTCGGCAACGAGGGGTAAACCGGCACCTCTGAGGGCAAGGCCCGAACGAGACGGCTCACGTGTCGAAGCGGTCAGGGGCCGGGTCGTCGAGCGGCCGCCCGCGGGCGCAGTCGGGACAGCGGGCCGGCTCCCACAGAGCATGCGGCCACGTGGTCAGGGTGTGCATGGGCACGCCGGCGAGGTCCGGATGCCTCGGGGCGGTGTCACCGAGGCGTACCAGGGCGGCGATCAGCACGGGGTCTCCGCCGGCGGCGCGGATCGCGGCCGAGGTGGCGCGGACGGCGGATCCGGCGTTGATGACGTCGTCGACGACGGCTGCGCGCCGGCCCCGCACCGAGGGCTGCATCGCAGGCGGCAGCCGGTACTGGACGGAATGCAGCGCGGCGCAAAACCGGCGAAGGTGGCGGAAACATGAAAACCGCCCGGGAAAACCGAGCACAATGAGGCGTGCGCCGGTTACCGAGCCTGATGGTGAATCTGTTCCTCGCCGCCCTCGTCGTGGGTGCGGCCGGCTGGGCCACGCTGCTGGTCCGCGACGACGGCGGGGGTGAGCGCCGCCCTGCGGCAAACATCTCCCGTACGGTCACCGTCGACCGCGGCGACGTCACCGCGACCGTGGCGGCGGGCGGCAGGCTGGTCCCGGCGAGCACGGCCGCCGCGAGCTTCGCGATCGCGGGCACGGTCACCGCGATCGCCGTCGAGGTCGGTGACCTGGTCGAGAAGGATCAGCTGCTGGCGGAGATCAACCCCGCTGCCGCCGTACGGGCTCTCGCCCTCGCCACCGCCGACCTGACCGCTGCCACCGACGCCCTCACCCGGGCGCGCGACGCCGGCACCAGCACCACGACCGCGGCCAACGCGGTCAGCCGTGCCGAGCTCGCCGTCGACAACGCCCAGGCCGACGTGGACGCGGCGAAGCTGACCGCCCCCGCCGCCGGAACCGTCGTCGCCGTGCACGGCACCGTCGGCGCGCGCCAGGAGGCCGGAACCTTCGTCGAACTGGCCGACCTGACCAAACTGCGCGCCGAGGCAGATTTCCCCGAGACCGCCGTGACCGCCCTCGAACCCGGCCAGCCCGTCACCGTGACCTGGCAGGCCCTGCCCGGCGCACAGGCCAACGGCAAGATCACCGCCATCGCCCCCGTCGCGAGCCCCGCCACCGGTGCGGGCGCGACGGTCGCGAGCGCCATCACCGGCGCGGACACCACCAGCGACGGGCACACCGGCGACGCGGACACCACCAGCGACGGGCGCACCAGCGA
>CAKUMG010000434.1 GCA_934667465.1 uncultured Actinoplanes sp.
GTGCTGTTCATGGTCGGCTACGGCGTGCCGCTGGCGTTCCCGGACCGGGAGATTCCGGGCGGGGTGTACGGCTCGGTCACGCTCGGCCTCGGCCTGACCGCCGCGGCGTACATGGCGGAGACCCTGCGGGCCGGCATCCAGGCCGTCCCCAAGGGCCAGCTGGAAGCCGCCCGTACGCTCGGCATGTCGCACACCCGCGCGATGATCTCGATCGTGCTGCCGCAGGCGTTCCGGATCGTCATCCCGCCGCTCACCAACGAGATCATCCTGCTCACCAAGGACACCTCCCTGGTGTACGTGCTGGGCGTGACCGCGACGACGATCGAGCTGACCAAGTTCGCCGGTGACCAGCTCAACACGCGCGTCAACCCGACCCCGCTCGTCGTGGCCGGGCTGCTCTACCTGGTGATCACCCTGCCGATGTCGCAGCTCGTCCGCGGCCTCGAGCGCCGTGCCAAGAGGGAGAGGTGACCGGCATGTCCACCATCCGGATCGCCGGGCTGCACAAGTCCTTCGGCAAACTCGAGGTCCTGCGCGGCATCGACCTGACGGTGGAACCGGGCGAGGTCGTGTGCGTCATCGGCCCCTCCGGCTCCGGCAAGTCGACCCTGCTGCGCTGCGTCAACCTCCTCGAGGAACCGACCGCGGGCACCATCACGGTGGCCGACGTCGAGGTCACCGACCCCGACTGCGACATCGACGCCGTACGCCGCGGCATCGGCATGGTCTTCCAGCAGTTCAACCTGTTCGGCCACCTGACGGTGCGCGAGAACGTCACCATCGCCCAGCGCCGCGTCCTCAAACGCGGCAAGGCCGAGGCCGACCGCATCGCCACCGCCAACCTGGACCGCGTGGGCCTGTCCGACAAGGCCGGCGCCTACCCGGCCCAGCTGTCGGGCGGCCAGCAGCAGCGCGTCGCCATCGCCCGCGCGCTGGCGATGGACCCGCAACTGATGCTGTTCGACGAGCCGACCAGCGCCCTCGACCCGGAACTGGTCGGCGAGGTCCTCGCGGTCATGCGCGGCCTGGCCGCCGAGGGCATGACCATGCTGGTGGTCACGCACGAGATGGCCTTCGCCCGCGAGGTCGCCTCCCGCGTCGTCTTCATGGACGGCGGCGTGATCGTCGAGCAGGGCCCGCCGGCGGAGGTGTTCGGCTCGCCGCGCGAGGAACGTACGCGCGAGTTCCTGCACCGCGTCCTCGAGCCGACCCGCGTCAGCGAAAGCGAGATCGGCGCCCGCCCCGCGGAATGATGACGACGGGTACGGGGGTCCGCGCGGCCCCCGTACCCGCCGCCGCCCCGGCGCCGTACCGCAGCTGCTGGCACACATGACCAGCCCCGACCAGCATGCCGCCCACGCGGCTTCGTCGAGGGTGTCCCCACCGCCTGTGGCGCCCTGATCCGTGGTCGGCGTGCCGGCGGCGGGCGACCCGCTGCGGCGCCTGGACACCCATGACGTATGGCCTACCGCAGCAGGTCGGGCGCCGAGCCCTCCTGCTCACGGCGGTAAGTCTGGGGAGCGCGGCCGGTCCACCGGCGGAATGCCCGGATGAAGCTGGATGTCTCCGCGTAGCCGAGTCGCTGGGCGACCTGGTCGGTCGTCATACCGGTCGTGAGCAGTGCCTTGGCCTGTGCCTGCCGCACCTCGTCGGTGAGGGCGCGGAACGACGACTGTTCCGCGTCGAGCCGGCGGGACAGCGTTCGGACGCTCATGTCCAGTTCCCCGGCGACCTCCGCCAGCGTCGGCAGCGGTCCCGGCCTGTAAAGCAGGGCGTCGCGCACCGCCCCGGTCACACCTGCGCGAGCCCGGTGCTGATCGAGCAGCTCCCGGCAGAGGGCTTCGTAGTCGCGGGCGACGAATTCGTTGGCCTGCGGAAGCGGCAGCTTGAGGTATGAGGCGTCGAAGCACAGCGCGTTGTCGGGGGCGTCGAAGGTCGGTGTCAGGCCGAACAGGCTGGTGTGTGTGGTGATGTCCGCGGGCGCGGGGTGCTGGAAGCGGACCGCGGTGAACGGGATGCCGGTTCCCAGCGAGTCCACGATGAAGGCCTGCGTCGCCGCGCTGTTGCGTTCGACCAGGAACGTTCGCACGTCGGCGGGCACGCGCCCGGCGTCGATGGTCAGCACGGCTTCACCATGCACTTCGGCCAAGGAGAACGTGACGAAGACCCAGCCGAGCTCGCCGTAGCGAACGCCGATGTCGACGGCGTCCCGTACGGTGCGGCTGGTCGCGATGGCGAGACCCCACGCGCCGTGCATCGCCACGTGGTAGCGGCTGCCGGCGTCGATGGCCAGGCCCGGTTGGGCCGCGGCCAGCCGGCGCTGCAGGTTCCGGATCACCTCGAACTCCTGGCCCACGGTGACCTCGGCCGCCGGATCATGCAGCACATTCGTCTCGACGCCCGTGCCGTGGAGGCATTCGGTGACCGACAGCCCGTGCTCCTGGCCCAACTGGATGAGCATGCGAACACTGGTCGCGCCGACAGAAATATCGATGTCCATCAGTCTTCAGGCGGTGAGGGGGTGTGGCAGGAAATGACAATACCTCGGCATCCGATGTCCTGGAGCAGACATGGCGGTGGAACTAGCGTGGTGCACCTCGATTGACTCGATCGTGGGAAGGCGTGCGTGTTGGATCGGAACGGGCTCGCGAAGTTTCTCCGCCGCCGCCGGGACTCCCTGCAACCTGAGGATGTCGGTCTCCCGCGGGGCCCGGGACGACGTAGGACCAACGGACTGCGACGCGAAGAGGTCGCCAACGTCTGCCATCTCTCGGCCGACTACTACTCGAGACTTGAGCAGCAGCGCGGACCCCGGCCGTCGAAACAGCTGATACATGCCATCGCTCAGGGCCTGCACCTCTCCCTCGACGAGCGTGACCACCTGCTCCGCCTGGCCGGCCACCCGCCACCCGCCCGAGGCGCGAACAGCGACTACACGAGCCCTGGTCTGCTGCGTGTGCTCGACCGTCTGGCCGACACCCCGGCCGAGATCATCACCGAGCTGGGCGAGACGCTGCGGCAGAGCATGCCGGGTATCGCACTCACCGGTGACACCACGGGATTCAGTGGTCCGGCGCGCAGCCGCTACTACCGCTGGTTCATGGAACCGGCGGCCCGGCAACAGTACGCATCCGAGATGTGCGGCATGCTGTCCCGTACGTATGCATCGCGGCTGCGGCAGATCGCCACCCTGCGGGGACCGGAACCCCGGGCGGCGCACCTGGTAGATCTCCTTCTCTCGGGCAGTGAAGAGTTCCGGATCCTGTGGCGCGACCACAAGATCAGTGCCCACCACCAGGCCGCCCAGCGCATGGTCCATCCCCAGTTCGGTGTGCTGGAACTGGACTGCTCGGCGCTGGCCGATCCAGAGCACGGACAGTCGCTGCTCGTCTATACCGCCACTGCGGGTAGCGCAAGTCACGAGAGGTTGCGACTGCTGTCCGCGCGTGCTGCTCACCCCGGCTGGTCACGTCAGCCGCCCGTCGCCCTCGCCTCCGCCGTACGGTTTCCCGCCCAGATGGGGACGACGCCGTGGAAGGGCACGCCCGGTCCGGAACCGGCCCGAGGCGAGCTCGAGTGTGCCTCGCCGAGCGGCGGCCGGCGGGTGCCCTCGTCGTGACCTCGCTTGCCGGGGCCGGGGGACGGCCCGGTGAGCCGCGGATCGGGAGTTCCTGGATAGGGCTCAGAGATGGGCGCACGATGAGTTTCATGACGCGAGACGGCGTCGCAGAGACTGGAGCGGTACTGATGGCACGCAAACAGATCGACATCACCATCCCCGAGCAGACCGGCAAGCTCGCCGTGGTCACCGGCGCCAGCGACGGAATGGGCCTGGTCATGGCCCGGCGGCTGGCTGCGGCCGGCGCCGAGGTGATCCTGCCGGTCCGTAACCGGCGTAAGGGCGAGGCTGCCATCGCCGGGATCCGGCAGAGCATCCCGGCTGCGAAGGTCTCCCTGCGAGACCTTGACCTGTCCTCGCTCGCGTCGGTCGAGGCGCTGGGCGCGACGTTGACGCAGGAGGGCAGGCCGATCCACCTGCTGATCAATAATGCGGGGGTGATGGAGCCACCGGCTCGGCAGACGACCGCCGACGGGTTCGAGGTGCAGTTCGGCACCAATCATCTGGGCCACTTCGCTCTGGTGGGTCATCTGCTTCCGCTGCTGAGTGCCGGTCGGGCCCGGGTGACCTCACAGACCAGCGTGGCGGCGCGGCAGGGCAAGATCAACTGGGACGACTTGAACTGGGACCGTACGTACCACTCCCGACGCGCCTATGGCCAGTCCAAGGTCGCTTTCGGGTTGTTCGGTCTGGAACTGAACCGGCGCAGTGCGGCCCATGGCTGGGGTATCACCAGCAACGTCGCGCACCCCGGGGTCGCGCCGACCAGCCTGCTGGCGGCACGGCCGGAGCTGAACCGCAGCCAGGACATCCCGCAGGTCCGGCTGATCCGGGCGTTGTCGGCCCGCGGCATCCTGCTGGGCACCGTCGATTCCGCGGCGCTGCCCGCGCTCATGGCAGCGACTGATCCCGGCGCCCGGCCGGGCGGCTTCTACGGTCCCAGCGGGCCCGGCAACCTCGGCGGACCGCCGTCCGAGCAGAAGCTCTATCGGCCGCTGCGCAGCGTCGAGGACGCGACCCGCATCTGGGACGTCTCGGAACGGCTCACCCGGACGGCGTTCGTCGCAGCCTGACGCGTGCGCCGGGTGCATGAACACGGCTGCCCCCGGCAGCCCGCGACGGCGTCGCTGATGCCGAAAGGAGTGATCCTGGTGCAGCGCACGATTGTCATCACGGGAGCAAGCTCGGGGATCGGGCTGGCCGGGGCGGAGCAACTTGCCGCACGCGGGCAGCGGCGGCTGGCCGCGGCGGTGGGGCGGGTGAAAGCGGCGGCCGGCGGGGTGGAGCCGGGGTGCTTCCGAGCTGATTTCGAGCGGTTGTCCGACGTGCGGAGACTCGCGGATCACCTGCTCACCGTCCACCCCAGAATTGATGTCCTGGTCAACAACGCCGGGATGGTCACGATGGACCATCGGCTGACCACCGATGGGTTCGAGGCGACGATGCAGGCCAACCACCTTGCACCTTTCATGCTCAGCAATCTGCTGCGGGAACGGCTGCGCGGCGGGCGGATCGTGAACACCTCGGTGCGGCCGGGCGCGAACGTGCGGATCGATCCGGATCGGCTGGGAGTCGCGGAGCATGGCTACCACGGCTTCGCCGCCTATCAAACCTCGAAGGCTGCCCACGTCCTCTTCTCGATGGCGGCCGCTGAGCGCTGGCCTGACATCGTGAGCGTCAGCCTGCATCCCGGATTGGTGCGGACCGACATCGGGCGGGGCACACCGCTGCGCTTGCTGTTCCGGTACGCGCCCGGTCTGAGCAGCCCGGAGAAGTCGGCGCGGAGACTGGTCCGGCTGGCGACAGCGCCGGCGGCCGAACTGGTCAGCGGGGCATTGCACGGCGCCGGGGGACCCTACCGTCCGAATCCTCGCGTCTTCAACGCAGACAACGCGGCTCGGCTGTGGCAGACCTCCCAGAACGCTTGCTCGGTCTGAAATTTCTGATATGAGACCACACGAAGCGTTCGGGAGTCCGAGGATGAGTTGTCACACCAGCAGCAAGAAGACGGTGGGAGCTCGGCATCACCCGGGCGCACCGCCGGCGGAGATCGACCGATCACCCGCGGGCCTGCCGTCGCGCATGCTCGCCTCGAGTGCGAGCCTGGGC